>CALVTP010000008.1 GCA_944362765.1 uncultured Clostridia bacterium
GAACATCAGGACGGCGGAAAGCGCCAAAGGGATACCGCCGAACAGCAGGTACGGGCGGAATTTACCCCATTTAGTAGGTTTAGCACGCTAAGCTAACCACCCCATGATCGGGTCGTTGACGGCGTCCCAAATACGAGCCACAATCATGATAGCGGTAACAGCCGACAGCCAGATCGCCGAAGTATTTTCGTCGAAATTTGCTCCCAAGACATCGGAATAGAACAAAGTCAGGTAGTATCCGACGGTAGCGAAAGCGATATTATTTCCCAAGTCTGCAATGCCGTAACCCAAATAATTGCGAAATTTCAATCCCTTTTCCATAAATACCTCTCAATCTAGTGGCAGACTACTATAATTTAATGGTAATTCCAAAACGCGCCAAAGTCAATACTGCTTTTTGCGTGCAAGAAAGAAAAACAACAAAAAAGTTGCAAAAACCATAAAAAATATAAGCATAATTATACAACGACCCGGCAGAATTTGCCTTTTTCGTCCCGCGCAGGGTATTTTAAGTATTTTAATATCGCAAAGTCCCGATACAAGTACGCTTGTATGTTAAAACACTCCGACAAGAAAGCTGCCGTATGCAAAGTAATGCACGTTAAAACTATACGAAACAGAAGAAAAAAACATATCAAATTTACCTGATATCCGCACGAATTAACTTATTCGTATTATCTAAAAATAGCAGTACGCTTTATTTATATTAATCTTTAATTAACTATTGTAAAATAAAGGTCGATATGGTATATTTTATATGTTTATGAAAAAGCAATGTATACATCTTTCTGCTCAGAGGGCAAGGGAAAATAATATTGATGATTAATAAAAATGCTAATGATATTTATGTGGCAAAATAAATGGTGGTTTCTGTTTTTGGACGAAAAGAAAAATATTTTGAAATTTATACAAAAGAATAAGTGGACACTACAAGTACTGAACGGAGGAAGAATAAATGAATAATGTAACGCATAACGCAATAGTGAGTTTCATTTGGGGGATTGCCGACGATTGTCTGCGAGATGTTTATGTGCGCGGGAAATATCGTGATGTTATTCTTCCGATGACAGTAATTCGCCGTTTGGATGCTTTGTTAGAGGAAACAAAGCAGGACGTCCTCGATATGAAAAAGAAGTTAGACTCTGCAAAGATTGCGAATCAATGGCCAGCTCTTTGCAATGCGGCAAAACAGGCGTTTTGCAACGCTTCGCCGTATCGGTTGAAAGATTTAACAAGCAGAGCAAAGAAACAGACATTGAAAGCAGACTTTATCATGTATTTGGACGGCTTTTCGCCAAATGTACAAATTATTCTTGAGAAATTTAAGTTCCGTAATCAGATTGACACAATGGTGGATGCGGATATTCTTGGTGCTGTTATCGAAAAATTTGTTTCACCTGAAATCAATCTGAGTCCCAATCCCGTATGGAAAGATGTGAACAAAACAATTCTGCGTCATCCGGGACTTGACAATCACGGTATGGGCACAATATTTGAAGAACTTATCCGTAAATTTAACGAGGAAAACAACGAAGAGGCTGGAGAGCACTGGACTCCGCGTGACGTTGTTGAGCTAATGGCAGATCTTATCTTTATGCCTATTGCCGACAAAATAAAAGATGCGACGTATTCTTGCTATGACGGTGCATGCGGAACGGGTGGTATGTTGACTGTTGCGCAAGAGCGCCTTGAATCTCTCGCAAAAGAGCATAACAAAAAGGTATCTATTCATTTGTTCGGACAGGAAATCAATCCCGAAACATTTGCTATTTGCAAGGCAGATATGCTTTTGAAAGGAAATGGAGAACAGGCAGATCATATTGCTTTCGGTTCAACTCTGTCTCTCGACGGGCATGCTTCGCGTCAATTCGATTTTATGCTCTCAAATCCTCCATACGGAAAAAGCTGGAAGACAGACGCCGAAAAAATGGGTGGCAAAAAGGAAATATTGGATACACGATTCAATGCCTATCTGAATGATGGCGAAGAACTTTCCATGATTCCCCGTGTCAGTGACGGTCAACTTTTATTTCTTCTGAATAACGTAGCAAAGATGAAAAAGGATACCGATCTCGGGAGTCGCATTGCAGAAGTACACAATGGGTCATCAATATTCACGGGCGATGCAGGCAGCGGTGAAAGTAATGCAAGGCGTTATATAATTGAAAATGACCTTGTGGAAGCCGTGATTGCTCTGCCTGAAAATATGTTTTACAATACAGGAATCGGTACCTATATTTGGGTGCTTTCCAATAAAAAAGAAGCGCGCCGCAAGGGTAAAATTCAGCTTATTGATGCCACCGCAATGAAGTCTCCGCTTCGCAAGAACATGGGCAAAAAGAATTGCGAATTGACGGAAGATATCCGAAAAGAAATCATGCGTATTTTCCTTGAAATGGAGAAAAGCGAAGTAAGTAAAATTTTCAATAACGAGGAGTTTGGTTATTGGACAGTAACGGTTGATCGCCCTTTACGTCTTCGTGTCTATCCCGAAAGAGATATTCCTTCCGACACATTCAAAAAGACGGAAGAATTATCTCAGGTGAAAAAGGCTCTTGCTTTTGTGCCGAAAGATACTTTGCTTGATGATTGGAATTTATTTTCCAAAACAACGGGATTGAAGGCGTCTGTTCTCAAAAAAATTCGTCCGTTTATCACGGAAAAAGACGCTACCGCCAAGCCGGTTGAAGGCGAGGCGGATCCTGACTTGCGTGACAAAGAAAATATACCTTTCACTTACGAAGGCGGCATTGAGGCTTTTATGAAAAATGAAGTGCTAACCTACGCTCCCGACGCTTATATAGACCCGTCCGCAACGGAGATCGGTTATGAAATTTCATTTACAAAATATTTCTATAAACCTGTGCAGTTGCGTGATATGAATGAAATTTTAGAAAATTTGCGTGATTTGGAGAAAGAGAGTAAAGAATTGATGTTTGATATTTTGGAGGATGTAAAGTGAAGAAATACATCTCCTATAAAAATAGCCAAGAAAAATGGCTTGGTCAAATCCCATCACATTGGTGTGAAGCGTATTTGCAAACCGTGTGCGATGAAAAAAGAAATATAAATGTAAATAATGAAGTATCTTTGGTGCTTTCATTAAGCTATGGAAAAGTAATCCGCAAAAAAGATATTTATGCAGGACTTGTTGCGAAGGACTTTAGAACATATCAAATCGTAGAACCAAATGATATTATTTTAAGATTTACAGATTTACAAAACGATCATAAAAGCCTAAGAACTGGTTTAGTACAAGAAAAAGGTATTATAACTGCAGCATATACTTGTATTACGTCGAGTTCAAACGCTGCTTATTTGCATTATATCTTGCATTCATACGATGTTAAGAAAGTATTTTATGGCTTAGGCGGAGGCGTTCGCCAGTCCATAGGCTTTAAGGATATTAGATACTTATTTCTTCCCATCCCACCTCGGGATGAACAAGACCAGATTGTGCGCTTTTTGGATTGGAAAGTGTCCTCCATCAATCGCCTGATAAACATCAAGAAAAAGGAAATTTCTAAGCTTGAAGAATTAAAACGTACTAAAATTGCAACGGTTGTAATGGGTAAGTTGGCTGATGAACAAAAAGAAACAGCTATTAGTTGGGTTCATTCTATACCAACTCATTGGCAAGAAGCTTCTTTAATTCAAGTCGCTGAAGAACAGCTAATAAAGAATGTGGGTTTAACTGAAAAAAATTTGTTGTCATTAAGTTATGGGAAAATTATAAACAAAGACATTGAAGCAACGGAGGGTTTATTGCCTGCTAGTTTTGAAAGCTATCAGATTGTTAATGACGGTAATATAATTTTACGTCTTACAGATTTGCAAAACGATCATAGAAGCTTAAGAACAGGACTTGTTACTCAAAAAGGCATAATAACTTCTGCTTACACATGCTTAAAAACAAGGGGTAGTGTTCTTTCAGAATATCTTCAACTGCAACTTCATATTGCCGATTTGTGTAAGGTATTTTATGGCATGGGTGGCGGTGTACGTCAAAGCATTGGTTTTAAAGAAATAAGAAAACTCATAATTGCGCTTCCCTCTTTGGAAGAACAAGAAGAAATTGTTGAGGTTGTACATAAAATAGAGAATCCTATCAATGAACTAATAAAAAAATATAAAGATTTTATTCTTTTGCTTGAAAATTTGAAATCACGTATTATTTCCGATGCCGTAACAGGACAAATTGATGTGCGGGATGTTAAGATACCGTCGTTTGATATGGTAGAAGAAGATCTTAACGAGGAAAATCTTGAAAATAATGATGAAACTGAAGAGAGCGGGGAGGTAGAATAAATATGGCAGATAAATCAAAAGTGTTTTTCATTATGCCATTTGAGCAAGATTATTTTGATTTATACGAGGAGTTTAAAAACAGATTTTGCGAAAAATTTGACTTCTCGCATGCCGGCGATCTTGATAACCAGCAAAGTATAATCAAAGATATTGTCGTTGGCATAGCGGAAGCCGATATAATAATTGCAGATTTGACGGGCTTAAACCCAAATGTTTTTTATGAACTCGGAATAGCTCACACAATGGATAAAAAAGCAATTATTATAACGCAAAATTTGGATGATTTGCCGTTTGACATTAGGTCTTATAGAGCGAATGAATATAGTTTGAAGTTTAATAAAATCCCTTCTTTTATGAAGGAAATGGAAAAATTGTTGAACGGAGCAATAGACGGAAGCGTAAATTACGGAAATCCCGTTAACGATTTTGCACCTAAAAGCACAGTAATCGTCGAAACTCCAGTAAGTGAGAAAGCTACTGAAGCTACAAATTCTGCTGAGGAAGAAGCAGATGAAGAGGAGTTGGGCTTTTTGGATTTTATGACAAATATTGAGGAAAGAGGGGTATTAATTTTAAACGAGGTAATAGCAATTAAAGATGGTATGGAAGCCGTAGGTTCAGAAACCAATAAAGCGACGACAGAAATAAACAGAGTTAAGACTAAAAGCGGTAAAATAGATCCTGTTTTTGCGCAAACTGTTTGTAAAAAACTTTCTGTGCCCGTAAATAAATTTGCAACAGATTTAGCGGAACATGTTGACATTATCTCGGAAAATTGGGATGTAATTGAAAACTCTTATTTTGGATTATTAGATAATCCTTTTATTAAAATCCCTGAAAATATTATAGGATTGCAAAGCTCCAATGATAAACTCAAAGAGATGCAGGTAGCATTAAAAAATTCTAATGCTGCAATTGAGACTTTAATATTTTCTTTGTCAGGGAGTATGGGAGTTGAGCGTAAATTAACAAAATCTATTCGTCTTTTGCAAGACGGATTGTCATCTTATTTATCTTTGACGGATAAAATGTTTGCGTCAATAGAAAGAATCTTGACGAAAAGTGAACTTATCATCAAAGGATAAGGAGGAATGCAATATGTTTACAAATACGAGAGAAAACGGCCTTGAAACTTTAATTGTCAAATGGCTTGTAGAGAAAAACGGCTACGAAGAGGGGTTTAATTCTGATTATAATCAAGAATATGCCATTGACGAAACACGTCTGTTCCGTTTTTTATTTGACACGCAGCCGGACGAAATGAAAAAACTCGGAGTCAAAGACTCCGACTTGAAAAAACGACAGTTTCTCAATCGCCTGCAAGGGGAACTTGTGAAAAGGGGTATCATTGACGTATTGCGTAACGGTATTAAGATTTATCCTGCCGACCTTATAATGTTTTATCTGACACCTTCCGAAGGGAATGTTAAACAGAAAGAGCTGTTTGATAAGAACATTTTCAGCGTTACAAGACAGCTACGATATTCTCCCGACGCAACGAAACTCGCGTTGGATGTCTGCTTGTTTATCAACGGTTTACCTGTTCTTACAATGGAACTCAAAAATCAGTTGACTAAGCAAAATACAGATGATGCGGTTGAACAGTACAAAAACTATAGAGATCCCAAAGATATTTTGTTCTCGTTCAAGAGGTGTATGGCGCATTTTGCTATTGATGATGCCACTATCAAATTCTGCACAAAACTTTCAGGTAGAAGTAGTTGGTTTTTGCCGTTTAATAAAGGATTTAATGACGGTGCAGGCAATCCTCCCAATCCTGACGGCTTGATGACCGATTATTTTTGGAAGGACATTTTAACCAAGACGAAACTCTCGCGCATTATAGAGAATTATGCACAGGTAGTAGAAGAGGTAGATGAGGAGACAAAGAAAAAAACATATAAGCAGGTATTTCCTCGCTATCACCAGCTTGATGTCGTTGAAAAACTGTTGGCGGACGTAAAAAAGAATGGTGTCGGTAAAAAGTATCTTGTTCAGCATAGTGCAGGAAGCGGAAAATCAAATTCTATCGCTTGGCTTGCACATCAGTTAATCGGTCTTGAGAAAAACAATCGCCCGATGATCGATTCCGTTCTTGTTGTAACAGATAGGCGTATTCTTGACAAGCAAATCCGTAATACTATTAAACAATTTATGCAAGTTGATAAAACGGTAACCTGGGCAGAACATTCCGGGGACCTGAAGACTGCAATACAAAACGGGAAAAGAATTATAGTCACAACTATAGAGAAATTTCCCTATATCGTTTCTGACATAGGACAGGAACATAAGAACAGTAAATTTGCAATTATTATCGATGAGGCGCATTCCGGGCAAAGCGGTAAAAATGCCGGGAATATGAGTTTGGCTCTTTCCGGACTTGCTTCTTTTGATGAAATGGATAATGAGGATAAAGTAAACGCATTGGTTGAAGGACGAAAACTCGTAAAAAATGCCAGTTACTTTGCCTTTACTGCTACGCCGAAGAATAAAACTGAGGAGTTATTCGGTGTGGCTTATGAGGAAGACGGAGAAGTTAAGCATAGACCCTTTCACTCGTATACTATGAAGCAAGCAATTCAGGAAGGTTTTATTTTAGACGTCCTGAAAAATTATACGACAATCGACAGTTTCTATAAAATCATGAAAACGGTCGAGGACGATCCTATGTTTGATAAAAAGCGTGCTCAAAAGAAGTTGCGTGCTTTTGTCGAGGGAAATGAAATTACCATTGCGAAAAAAGCAGCAATGATGGTTGAACATTTCCATGAACAAGTTATTGCCAAGAAAAAAATAAACGGACAAGCTCGCGCAATGGTTGTAACGGCAAATATTCCTCGTTGTATTGAGTATTATTATGCGATCAATAAATGTCTGAATGAAAGGCACAGCCCCTATAAAGCAATTATAGCGTTTTCGGGAGAGCATAAATATAAAGGGGTGGAACCGGCGCTGACATCTGCCGCACTGAATGGTTTTTCTGATGCGAAAATACCTTCTGTTTTTAAAAAAGATCCGTATCGTATTTTGATCGTTGCCGATATGTTCCAGACCGGTTTTGACGAACCGCTTTTACATACCATGTATGTTGATAAACCACTTTATGATATCGGTGCCGTTCAAACATTATCCAGACTAAACCGCGCTTATCCAGGGAAAGACGATACGTTTGTCCTCGATTTTGCAAATAAGACATCGATAATAGAAGAAGCTTTTTCCAGATATTATCGCACAACGATTTTGTCCGGAGAAACAGATCCTAATAAACTATATGATTTAATTGCACTGCTTGAAAAGCATCAAGTATTTGGTGTGGAAGATGTCAATAATCTTGTCGAACTATTTCTTGGCGGTGCGGAACGCGATCGTCTTGATCCTATTTTGGATGCTTGCTGCGCTATATATAGACAATTGGGTACAGATGAACAGATAGAATTTAAGGGTGCCGCAAAAGCATTTGTGCGAACCTATGAATTTCTAGGTGCAATCCTTCCGTATGGCAACGTCGACTGGGAAAAATTGTCAATTTTCTTGAATTTTTTAATATGTAAATTGCCGTCTCCTCGCCCTGATGATTTGTCGGAAGGAATATTGAATACAATTGATCTTTCAAGTTATCGTAATGAGGTAAGGGAAACAATTGCAATAAAGCTTGAAGATCAGGATTCGGAGATATTACCTGTACCTACAGGTAGTGTCGTACATATCATTGAACCGGAATTAGATTTATTGTCAAGAATTATCTCTGATTTCAACGACATGTTTGGGAATATTAGTTGGAATGATACGGATAATGTACAAAGGCAAATTCTTGAGATCCCTGCTATGGTATCAAGAGACGAAAAGTATCAAAATGCTATGAAAAATTCAGATGAGCAAAGTGCTCGTTTGGAAAGCGAACGTGCGTTACAACAGGTTATATTCTCGATAATGGCGGATAACATGGAATTATTTAAGCAATTCCAAGATAATCCTTCGTTTAAGAAATGGCTCTCTGATCTTGTTTTCAATTTAACTTACAATAAAGAAGGAAAACCATATATTAATAGCTGAAACCGTTGCAAAATGAAGTGTAAATTTAATTTATGGCTATGTGAAAAAAAATACTTATATTTCACTGTCTGTAAACTTGCACAGTCAGCCATGGATTTTTATGGTAAATAATAAAGAAAAACCGGATAGGGGTTAAGGAATAAAATAAAAGCATGAAAAAAGGGCGCTGGATGCACCCTTATGTTCGTTTTAGGAGCCACGTTTAATAGAAGGGTGTAGATAGCGCACTTCTTTTAATGCCGTACAAGGGAGTGTACAAAGAAGTACATGACCGCCGACCCCAAACAAAAAAGCGCTAGATGCACCTTAGCTTTACAGACCAAACCGAACAGAAGGGTTGCAGATTGCGTTCTTTCGAATGTGAGGACAAGGGAGTTTACCAAAACGTAAATGACCGCAGTCCGAATCATGAAGAAAGGGCGCAAGATGCGCCCTTATGTTCGGTTTGGTGGAGACAATAGGACTTGAACCTATGACATCTTGCTTGTAAGGCAAGCGCTCTCCCAGCTGAGCTATGCCTCCGAAGAGTGGTGACCCCGAGGGGAATCGAACCCCTGTTACCGCCGTGAAAGGGCGATGTCTTGACCGCTTGACCACGGGGCCACGTATTGGTAGCGGCGGTCAGATTCGAACCAACGACCTGCCGGGTATGAACCGGCCGCTCTAACCAACTAAGCTACGCCGCCACAAGAAATTTCTGTTGCGCTTTTCGGCGCCTATATATCTTATCAAAGCCCCGTGGAGATGTCAACTGTTTTTTCCGACATTGTTTTTAAATTCCGAAAAAGGCAACGGTTTTACAAGCCTTTGCGGTGCGTTTGGA
Source organism: uncultured Clostridia bacterium (assembly GCA_944362765.1). Classification (GTDB taxonomy): domain Bacteria; phylum Bacillota; class Clostridia; order Christensenellales; family DTU072; genus Stercoripulliclostridium_A. The sequence goes on from CALVTP010000008.1 coordinate 9,185, forward strand.
TAGTTTAGGCAAGGGCGAAAGCGGTTATTATTGGGTAGAAAGCTGCAAACACAGCCGATTAACGGATAAGGAAGATACTTTTTCGACGGGCGGTAACGCAGGTATAGGTTCAAAAGCGGCTGCCGTAATTGACATTTTTTCGTAACACGGGTATAATTTAATTGCAGGTTGCGCGAAGAAGCCTGAAGGCGGGCGAGGTGCGGCGGCGTTTCGCCGTGACGTGACATTGCTTAAATTCCACCTGTAACGAAAAATACGGACGGTATGAACAACATGAATGATACTAACAATGTGAATAATCCGAAAAACATTACCGAAGAGATGAAAGCAAAGCATAGGCGCAATAAAATTATTCTGAAGATTGTGGCGATTTTGCTGCTTTTGGGCGCACTGGCATTTATCGTAACCGCCATAGTTTCGTGGGCGACGGAAGGGTTTTTGAAAAACTTCTGGTGCCTTATGGTAGGACTTCCGATGGTAGGCGTCGGGGGGATGTTTGCGATGATGGGTTTCAGAAAGGAAATCGGAAGCTATATGGTAAACGAGTCGGCGCCTCTCGTCAACCAATACGCAAAAAACGTCGCTCCCGGCATTACCGACATGACGCAAGCCGTAAAGCAGGGCTGGACGGGAGCGGTTTGCCCCAATTGCGGCTCACCCGTCGGAAGCGATCAGAATTTTTGCAACAAGTGCGGCGCCTCGTTAACGAAACAGTGCCCCAAATGCGGCAATACGGTATCCCAAGATTCCAATTTCTGCGATAAGTGCGGTACGCAGCTGTAATCCGCCGCGCTTAACAGACGGTGTCAAGCGGCATTTAAAAGACGCATTTACTATTTTTAAGGCGGAGAAAAATCCTTTGCTTTTATAATGCGGGCGAGCTGCTTCGTAATCCGGCACGAAGCCCGGTAAAAGCGCGGAGAGCCGGTCTTTGCGCGGTGGCTGTCGTGCGCTGACTAAGTGACGAACGGTGTTTAATATACCGGCTTAAAAAAGAAAAACCGAAAAGGAGTTCAGGCTATGCTGAAAACAGGAGACAAAGCCCCCGATTTTACTCTTCCCGACCAATTCGGCGCGGAACGCAGCCTTTCGGAGTTCGCCGAAAGAAAAGTAGTCCTCTATTTTTATCCGAAGGACAACACTTCCGGCTGCACGACGGAGGCGAAAGAGTTCGCGGCGCTGTATGAACGATTTTCAGAGCTTGGTGCCGTAATTATAGGAATCAGCAAGGATTCCGTCAAATCGCATCGGAACTTTGCCGAAAAGTATCGGCTTCCGTTTATTCTTTTATCGGATGAGGAGAAGTCGGTGATAGCACTCTATGACGTTTTAAAGGAAAAGAAGATGTACGGAAAGACGGTGACGGGAGTCAGCAGGACGACCTTCGTCATCGACGAAAACGGAGTGATCAAGGACATTTTTTCGAACGTCAAAGCGGCGGGACATGCGGGAGAAGTCTATTGTACGTTGGGAGGTAATAGTTGACCCGCTCAGTCGCCGGAGAGCGGGACGCGTTTCGGATTGTCGCCTGCAGGGCGGCAGCAAAGACGCACAGACTATAAAGGACTGTTATGGACATTGATTTTATTTTGCAGGAATACGACGACTTTGTCGGAATGCGCGACTACGAACGCGGCGGAGAGTTTTTGGAGCTGGCAGCCGAAGCCGCCGGGCAAGAAGGTGACGCGCATGCCGAACTCATCGTCCTGAATGAGCTTATCGGTCACTACCGTAAAAACGACGACAAGGAAAAATGCCTCGTCGCGATAGACAAAACGCTTAAAGCAATCGAAGAATACGGCTCCGGGTGCGAACTTTGCGTCGGAACGGCTTATATTAATATAGGTACCGGATATACAAGATTTGGGAACCCAAAACTTGCTTTGCAATTTTTTGAGAAGGCGGAAGAGATTTATTCCGTTCTTTTGAATCCGCGCGATCCCAAGTGGGGCGGGCTCCTGAACAACGCCGCAGCGGCTTATGAAGCCGCAGGCGACTATGCGGAGGCAAAAGAGCGTTTCGAACGCGCTTTCAGATTGATGAGTGCGCTGGATAAAAACGAGGACGCCGCGGTGTCACTGGTCAACCTTGCGGAGCTTGCCGAGCTGACCGGCAGCAGCGATATGATAAAAAGCTATCTCGACCGCGCCTATTATTTGTTGGATATTGTGCGTGAAAGGGGCGGTTATTATGCGTTTGTCTGCGAAAAGTGTGCTCCGGCATTTTTGCATTTCGGTGACGAAAAGAGGGGAGAGAAGCTGCTTCAAAGGGCAGCTGCCATATATGAAGAGAACTCTAAATAGCGTCAAATGAAGGGATTGGAACTTAGCAGGGCATATTTTGAGGAGTACGGCAGGGAACTGCTCGCGCGCTTTGACCCGACCGGCGAAAAGATATCGGCGGGGCTTCTGGGTTACGGCTCCGAGTGCCTGGGCTACGATGACGAACTTTCTGCCGACCATGACTTCGAACCACGTTTCTACCTATGGATCGACGAGAGGACGGAGCGCGAAATCGGCTTTAAATTGATGCGCGCATATAACGCGCTTCCGCATGAATTTATGGGCTACGGGAGGACGGCGCACAGCCTTTACTGTGCCGGTCGCGGCGGAGTGGTCACAGTCAGGGATTTTTTTGAAACCTTCACGGGTCTGGGACGGCTGCCGGAATCCGACGGAGAGTGGCTGCGCATTCCGGATTACTCCCTGAATGCGGCGGTGAACGGGCAAATTTTTGTCGACAACTGCAAGGAATTCAGGCTTTTCAGGGATACGCTGAAAGAAGGCATGCCGATAGACGTCAGACGCCAGAAACTTGCGGCGCGGCTTGCGGTCATGGCGCAATCGGGACAATACAACTACCCCAGGATTCTGCAGCGCGGCGATTTCGGAGCAGCAGCCTTAGCGGCGGCGGAGTTTGCCGCCAAAGGGCTCGAAGTACTCTTTATTCTCAACAAAGCGTATGCGCCGTACTATAAATGGCTGTTCCGGGCGGCGAGAGAACTACCGGTTTTAGGCTCTTTGACCGAAGACTTCGAGTACATCGTCAATGCGCCACAATCGGAGGAAAAATCGACGCGCATCGAGAGCGTTTCCGCGGCAATCATCGATGAATTGAAACGGCAGGGCTATTCCAAAGCGGAAGACAGCTACCTGGAAGCGCACGCCGTCTCCGTCAGACACGCCATCCGCTCCAAGGATCTTATCGGATTGCACTTGATGGAAGGCTGACGCCTATACCTGTGAAGTCACCGCAATGAACCGAAATCCGCATATGCCGATTCATCCGCCCTGTCTTTCAAAAAAACGCTTCCGATTTTACGGCGAACCGATTCCGGCGGGAAAGGCGACAACCTTGATAGGTAAAATGGTCTTCGGAGCGCGGAGCGGTATTTAAAAAAGCCGATCGAGAAAGCTTCTTATAAAGCTCGGAGTACAATTTATTAAACCTGATAAAAAATGCTTGCAAAGCGGGAAGCAATTTGATATTATAATAGCACCACGGACGATTAACTCAGCTGGTAGAGTGTCTTCTTGACGTGGAGAAAGTCAGGGGTTCGAGTCCCTTATCGTCCACCACACGAAACCTAAAACGAACCACTTTGAGTGCAAGTCGTTTTAGGTTTTTTCTTTTTGCCGTTGTGTTTTGGGGCGTGATATTGAGCCATTATGGAGCCGTTGGTGGCGTGGTGAGCGGTGTGTCCGTGCTCTCTTACGATTATGTGAAACGGCGGTTTATGCCGCGAAAGCCGCTTGACATGAGGAAGGCGTGCGGTAGGCTGTTCGCCTATGGCAAACAAAAAGCCCCTTGGGGCGTTTGGTCTTGGCTCTTTGCCTTGATACCGTACGCCGCAGAGGCTCGTGTCAAGCGGAGCGTGGAATAAATAGCCGTTAATTTCTATCTTTACAGGTAAATTTCCACCTCAAATTCGTACTTCGCGAGGTTCGCTCTGAACGGCACTTTGAATGAGAGTTTAACGGTTTTGGAGCATAAAGAAAAGCCCCGACGCCCTGAAAACGGAACTGATAAACCGTTAAATACGGATCAAGCTTTTCGATATTATTTTTATAATACGGACGCGGATTCAACCGTTGAGTCTTTTTATAATGTTATCGATAAACACACTTGCCGGATCCAAATTTGTATATTTATACAGTATTCTTGTCCCGACGACGTCCTCAATTTCGTTTAATATCCAACGGTTGTCGTCATAAATAAAATCTATGCCGACAAAAGTAAAATTTAATTCATGATACAGCAACCGGACGGTTTCTTTCATAGAAGTGGCGGGATCGAACAATTCGGCGTTGCCGCCTAAGGAAAAGTTGCTTCTGAAATCGTTCGGATTTATTCGCAAGGCAGCTGCCAATATTTTATTTTCCAGGCAATATACCCTGACGTCTTTTCCGACGTCGGAACACATTTTCTGAATCAGGCAGTTGTCGTTGAATTGACGGAGACGGTATAAGTATTCTTGTTCGTCGTGTATTACGAACACTTCTTTTCCGCCATGGCCGTTCAAAGATTTTAATATAAACGGGAAGTTTGATCGTACATGCTCCGTGAGTTCGTTTTGCGGCAAACAAGTCGGCATAACCGGAATGCCGAGTTTTTTTGCCAATTCGTATGTAAACCATTTGTTGTTTGCGTAATAAGAAGTTTTGTAATTATTGAAAACGGGAATCTTATGTTGTTCAAAGAATTTATTGATTGCGGGAGCCATCACTCTTACTATTGCGAAATCCGGTAAATCCCTGCAATAAAAGGAGCCTGTTTTTTCAACAATTTTTAACTGTAATCCGACACCAAGAAGCGCGGCTTGCCGTATCAGTTCGTCGGCAAACCAACGATTGCGTTGAAATTCTTCTTTACCGTAGATCAGATAACCCTTCATTGTGATTTTTGTTTCACGTATTCCATGATTGCCAGGCTCATATCTACTCCGGTGCAATCGAAACTGCTTTTAAAATGAGGATTGGAATTTACTTCGCAAATCTCATATTCTCCGTTATCGCCGAATAAAACGTCGACCCCGGCGAAGTCCAGGCTTAACGCCCGGCAGGCTGAAACCGCGATGGCGTCTATCGTCGGGTCGGTTTCGTAGGGGAGCATGCTTCCGCCGTTTGATATGTTGGATCGGAAGTCGTGTTCGTTATATCTTAACATTGCGGAAATCACTTTGTCTCCGACCACGTTGACCCGGATATCTTTACCGATACTTGTTTTTACGAATTCCTGCATCAAAAATTCTTTGCAGCCCAAAGAATCAATAATCTCATTTGCTTGTTGCAGGTCATGCGCCAGATACACCTGTTGTCCGAAAGAGCCGCAAGCTTCTTTTATAATCATAGGGCTACCCAGCGTTTGCATGGCGGATTGCACGAAACTTCTGTCAGAATAGTTTATTCCTTCAAAAGTTTTAGGCGCGATAATCGTTCTGGGCGTTTTAACCTTGCCGTTTAGAGCCAATGCAGTTAATATTTTGTTGTCGCACGCTTCTATGGCTTCAGCGTTGTTATATACTTTTACACCGGATTCCTCTAAACTTTTCGCCAAATAAGCATCCTTATCCCAAAATAAAACGAAATCCGGCAAATTGAGATCTTTAAACCGTTCGCCGACAGTACCTGTCAGTTCGCACGTCGTTTTCAAAGCCAGTCTGACATTCAGCTTTTGCGCGGCTTTTTTTAAATAATCGTATATATTATTGAATTTTTCGGAAACAATGAATCCGTTTACCACCAACCAGCCGAACATATATATTCTCCTTAGGCGCGCATATTCCGTTTAGAAGACAGATTAAAATATATTACTATAGGTATAGCGATAATTGACAGCAACGTAGATGCGAGTGCGGAAAAATCGGAAAACAGGATTGCGGAAAATACGGTCAATATAATGGGGACAACCTGCTCGTTCAAACTCTTTTTAAAGATAAAAACGGTATCCCGATCGATTTTTACGGCGGATGAAAGGTCGTCGATACCAAGCCTGTTTCGAATATGCGCCGGAATGCCGACGGACAATTCCATCGGTGAAGGTTTATTGGTTTTCAAAAATGAGTTTTCATTTTCAAAATCCAACACCCGGCAACTGATTTTTTTGTTTTTATACTGTAATACGACCTTGTCCATTTCGTCGATTCCCAACAAATTCATGTTTGAACGCGTCATTCGTACGATGTCCAATCCTTCGTCGTTTTCAAAAGGACGTTTTGCCATTAAAGAAATTGTGCTTTTGCCTACGTAAAAATCGCAGATCGCGTTAATTATATTTTTTTTGGGTTCACGAACTGTTTCCAGGACGGGGATAATTTTCGTGCAAAGCCCTAAATTTTTTTTAATAATTTTTTTACACGATTTTTTTACCTTATGATCCGCATCTTCGGTTTGAGCCCTGCCAGGAGCCCCATATAATGAGCTAATTTCATTCATTTCATCCGGAGTTAGTCGCTTTTCCAGGAAACCCCATTGTTCCTCGGTCAAAATGCGGGGCAATTCCAGACCTAAAAACAAGCGTTGTTTACGGTTCAGCCTGATGGTGCCGGCGCATAAATCAGGATCGATTATGATGTGACCGGTTTTGACGACGATACTTCCTCCGGAAAGCAGATTATATATTTCGTAATGGCTGAAATTTTTTAAATCGATTTCTTTTCCGTTTGCGTCAAATTTGGATACCACTATATTGTTTTCGCGTATGTTTTCTATCCTTTGCGTCATTATTTGTTGATAAGTGCCGCTATACAGACGGTATAAATTCACGGTTGCGCCGTCTGTCAGATTTAATCGGCGAACGACTTGAGTAGTTGCCAAAAAAGTATTGTCCCCGACGTCGTGGGCTGTCGTCAGAGTAACATAAATATAATTTCCGGTTTCCGGTTCGACCAGCAACATTTTATCGAATCTGCAAGCAGAATAAAGTTTTTCGTTGACGCAAATCACATTCAGTCTGTCCGGTACGGAAAAAATTTTTTTTACGTACGTTAATTCATAACTGTCTGTAAGTTGCAATGTATCTTTTACGGAATCAAAAGTCGGTTGTTTTTTCATATTCGGTTTATCGGTTTTTAAAAGACAAGGGAAGGTTTTGTATGATCTCGACTAATGCCTCATAAACCTTGCGGACCTTTATGTTGAAAAAAGCGGGGCGAAGAAGTCCGGAATTAATTTCCAACTGTACGCACGGAATACGGCACGACGATGATATAAACGCCGAAACCGTATATTCTCCGGACGCGGCGAAAGGTTTGTCGATCTGTAAGATGCCCAGATTGCGTTTACTGAAGGCTTCCAATATGATATTTAACATATTTAACGGTTTCAAAGCGTTGTTCAGATTTTTCATACCGTTTGTTCCGATGTCGATCATCACGTTTCGGGAATCGGATAATTGATGCAAATCGATAACGAATTTTATTCTGTTTTGTTGAACGTATTTAGCAAGATCGTTTTTGTAAGGGGAATTTTTATCATAATTTGCATCGTCTTTTAAATTGCGTGTTTTGTAGATAACGGAACACGAAAGTTCGTCATGTAACATTTTTGCCAAAGCTCCGGTGTACGGTTCTGCCGGTTTACGTTTACCGTTTCTTGTCTGAGAAACGCTGTGGGGCGCGGAAATCATGACGGGGCAGGTTCCTGTTAAAATTTCATAAGACGCTTCATGTTTTTTTAAAAAAAATTTTACATTTTTTTTGTATGTTTTTTTGTTAAACATGCGTTTCCTCCGGCTAAAGCATATTTCTTTTGTAAGCGAATATATAATAACAGACAGCGCCGGTTGTCGCTTAAAGGGCAGCAGTCCTATTTAATTGTATATTATAAATTCGCTACGTCCTAATCGAAACTATTATACTATGTCAACGAAACATTTGCAATAGGGCGGCAAAAGAACTTTCTAACATAAATGTATTGTAAACCTACACCCCTAAAAACAATCCCTGAAAAATACAACGCAAAAAATATACGCGTATGTTTTGAAAATGAAAAAGAACGAGCTGCAACAGGTATTTCCGGAATTGTTGTTTGACGATCCCGAATGGCAATATAAGCGCTTTATCAGAGAAAACGGATTGGGGGGAAAATGGGAATAGGATTGAGGAGAATGGACTAAAACCGGGCTAGGAGTTATCGTCGTGGCGGAGGCGGATGTCGGCGTGGGAGGGGTATACGGAGTCGGACGTAATCAAAATTTCACCTATTTTATCGGCGGTGACCGTACCCGAAAGGGGGTTTTTGACGGAGAGAATTTCACCTGCGATATCGGCTTCGACATCGGAATATTCGAATGCCAGGTCTGCGTCAAGCATTCTGCAATTGACGAGCTTTAAGTTTTTGGCATAACAAAACGGCTGCGTGCCGACAATGGTGCAATTTGCGAAAGTCAGATTTTCGGAGTACCAACCGATATACTCTCCATCGATTACCGAGTCGGTGACGACGGCGTTTTTTGCGTGCCAGAAGGCGTCCTTTGTCTTGACTTCGGAGTTATTCAATACAAGTCCGTCGACGTATTGAAAGGAGTACTTACCGTCGAACCTTACATTATCCATTCGGATATTTTTGCTTTCGAAAAATGCGTATTCGCCCTTGATGACGGAAGAGTGAATTTTGACGTTTTCGACCCGCCACATAAATTCGGGAGAGTCGACATCAGAATCGGTTATTGTTACGTCCCGGCATTCCCTGAACGCCTTTATGCCATGCATCACGGTGGAAATTATATCGACGTTTTCGGAATACCATAACGCAGCGCGACAAGCAGGGGTCATTTCAGAATAAGCGATTTTGAGATTCCGATTGTGCCAAAACGGATACCGTAAGTCCATAAAACAATTTTCAAGCTCGATATTTCGACTTTCCTTTAAAGCCGACTCCCCGTCCTCTTCGCCCTGAAAGCGACAGCAAATAAGTTTCAGATTGTCGGAATTATACAGCGCGCGTTCCGACGAAAAAGTGATGTTTTCAATGATTTTCATTACTGCCTCCGGCTATGGTATTAAGCCTTTCATTCCTAAATTTTATACCAATTCTAAAAAAATGTCTAATACATGTCGGCTATGAGTTATCATAAAAATTTGATATCGCTACATAAAAAATTTGAAAACCGCCATATTGTTCGAGACCCCCGGATACACAGCAGCACTATCAACATAAAAACCAACACCGACAAATTCACCAAGACCCCCCAAAATGAATAGAAGGGTTGCAGATAGCGCACTTCTTTCGATTTGCCGTCGAGGGAGTTTACACCGCCGTAAACAATGTAGACAAACGTTGGCTAAGGATCCAAATTGATCAAAAGGGTGTAGAGAGCGCACTTTCAAATGACCATGCAAGGGAGTGTACAATGAAGTACATGACCGCCACAAACAATGCAGACAAATGTTGGCGAGGGAACCAAAACGAAGAGAAGGGTTGCAGATAGCGCACTTCTTTCGATTTGCCGTCGAGGGAGTTTACAAAGAAGTAAATGACCGAAGACGGCAAACGAAAAAGGGCGCTAGATGCGCCCTTATATTCGTTTTGGTCGAGGTGACGGGATTTGAACCCATGGCCTCTTGGTCCCGAACCAAGCGCGCTACCAAACTGCGCTACACCTCGCCTCAACTAATCTAGCATATTCTCCCGGCTAAGTCAACATTTTTGACTATGTTTCCCTTTCCTTTTTGCCGCTTTTTTGTAAGACGTGTTCTTTTAGCTTATCCGAAGTGTTTATTCGTAGTTTTCTTTGATTTTGTCGGTTGGGGCGGTATTTCGGAGGATTTATTTAGGATTGTGAAGATTTTCGGGACGCCCTCGATTTGTATCGATTCGGGAATTCCTATGCACGGAAGCGTTTAAAAAGCTGAGTAACGGGGATAATTTTTTCAAAACCACTTTCTCGGAGGTAAAAATGACCAAAATTTTAAACGACCCTTTTGAAGTCAGAACAAAGCCGCTTAAAGAGTACTTCATGAATTGGAAGCAGCTTGCCCCGAAACCGTATGACAAGCTGAAAACGGCTCCGTACACCAAAGTGCGGCTGATATTGATGAACGGCACAGAGTTCGAATCCAATTGGTTTTTGCATCAATTTGCGCGCCATACTGATGATATGGAGCTGAAACGTCAACTTGCGGTAGTGCGCTCGCAGGAACAGCAACAGCAAAAACGCTTGTCGCATTTAAAGCCGGTCGACGAAAATATTCTGGAGACCACAATTGCTTACGAACAGCTCGCCGTTGACCTTACCGCAATATTGTCGATGCGGGAGAGTAACGAAACCAACAAACAGGCGTTGAACTTTGCGCTGCTGGAGGACTTCGACCACCTTTACCGCTTTTCAAACCTGTTGAAGACAGATTACGATATCGACGCAGATATGCTGGTGGGGCGTTTCACCGAGATAACTCCCGCACGTCCCACAATAGCCGAGCACCGCTTTGCGGAAGACAACGTCAAACCCGCAATGTGTCTGAATGCTTCCGACCCGTTTTCCGCGCTGGTCGCAAATATCATCACCGCCGCCGAACAGCAGACAATGAACTACTATATGAACGTCGGCGCATTCTATCCGAACGAGGAGGGAAGAAAGCTCTATGCCGAGATAGCCATGGTCGAAGAGGAGCACGTCACACAATACGAAAGTCTGTTAGATCCCAATCTCAGCTGGCTGGAAAATTGGGTCTTGCATGAGTACACGGAGGCGTATCTGTATTATTCGATGGCTTTGGACGAGAGCGATCCCGCCATCAAAAGCATATACGAAGAGCACTTCGAAATGGAAGCGGCGCATCTTAAAGTCGCCATCGAATGTTTGCAAAAATATGAAAATAAGGCTCCCGAAAAGCTTTTGAAGGTTACCCGTTTCCCGGAACCGTTGAAATTCGGCTCGAACAAAGAATTTATTCGCCGCGTGTTGGAAAGGACATCGGAGCTGACCTCTGAAAAGGACGGTTATATCCATGTAGACCACCTCGACGGTAACTCCGATTTTGCCTCATATCAGCGTGTGATAAATTCCGATCCCGAGTCGGTGCCGTCGCATGCGGTCATCAAACGCACGATAAAAAAATTCGGCGAAGACTACCGCTACGAAGACGCTCCCAATCCCGTTGCCGCACTCCGTCCGCGCGACCGCGATAACATTACTTTGGGAAGGGTGGTAAAGTGACGGCGTTTTAAAACCGTTGCCGTTTTTTCCGGGCGGAGAGAATCTATATCTCCGCCTCTTTTTTTGAAACGGAAATCTCATCGGATGGAAATGCCGTATTTTTCGCGGCTATATATTGACAAAAAAGAATCTCTGTTCTATTATAAGAGTAATTAATTGAAAATCGTTAAAAGTAATTGATTAAAAATTGTTATGTGAGAGGAGCGGCGTATGAGCAACACGGCTACGCTGTCTTTTAAGAAGAAGACGGCACTTGACGACCTGTTGGACAGGAAATACCTCGGCAAAAAGGATTACATATGGTTTTCGCTGACGCAATTTGCGTGCAGCGCCATAACGGGCTTGGCGCAGGGGTATTTATTGTTTTTCTACACCTCCATCATGAACATACCGCTGACTTACGTGGGCACGATGTTCCTGATAGCCAAGATCTGGGACGGCGTAAACGACCCGATAATGGGCGTAATAGTCGACAAGACCCGCTCCAAGATGGGAAAGATGCGCCCGTATCTGCTGTGGGCGAGTATTCCGTACGCGATATGTACGATAGTCATGTTTATAAACTTCCGCGGCATGAATATAACCGGGAAGATAATATTCATGTATGCTTCGTACCTGTTGTTCTCGACGGTGGGAACGGCTGTCGAAGTGCCTCTCCAGGGGCTCCCCGCCGTTGTCTCCCCGAACATCGACGAGAGAACGAAAATAATTTCCATAAGCCGTATTCTGGGCTCGATAGGTGAGCAATCGGCATTGGTGCTGATTTCCCTGGGACTCATCGTCACCAACGACAATTACGAGGCTACCTACACCGGAACGGCTGTCATTATAGGCGTTATTGCGCCGATTTTCATGGTCATAAGTGCCTTGGTTCTGAAGGAGCGGATAGAACCCACGAACGAGATCCCGAAGTGGTCGGAGGGTTTCAAATATTTATTTAAAAACAAGCCCTTTATGATTTTAATCTGCGCCAACCTTCTGACCTTCTTCAGAAACCTGGTGTCGGCTGCCATTATGTATGTCGTCTGCTACATTTACGGCAACGGCTCTTTGCAGATAGCTTTCGCGCTTCCGGGGGCGATAGCGTCGATGATAGGAATGCTCCTCGCGCCCAAGCTGAAACGCCACTTCAACGCCAAGCAGCTGTTTATCTTAGCGACAATCTGGCATTCGGTGTGCCTGGTGGGCGTCTTCTTTGTCGGAATGACGGTGCCGTGGTACGTAATAGCGGTATTGATGTTCTTTACGATGCTGCCGGTAGGGCTTCTGAACGTCGTTCCTCACCTGATGGCGGCGGATACGATAGACTATTGGGAGCACAAGACGGGACAGCGCCAGGAAGGAATCACATACTCGCTGATGGGTTTGAGAAGCAAAGTTTCCAGCGGTTTGAAGGACTATTTTCTCACCTTCCTTTTGGGATACTTCCTGTTCAGCCAGCCGCTGGGCTTCGTCGAAGGACACGAACCGGTGCAATCCTCTTATACGCAATGGGGTTTGTTTGCGATCTACACGATAATCCCCGCCGTTCTGAACCTCGTGAGCATCGTGCCGATGATATTCTATAACCTTACCGGCGACAGAATAAGAAAGATCCAGGAGGAGCTTGCGGTGCGCCACGAAGAGCAGCGTATGGCGGAGGCGGCATTTGCCTATTCGGGAGGCGACGTCGAGGAGTTCGGCGTGCTTTCGAAACCCGGCTTTTCAGCAGGCGCCGTCAACTTTTCTCAGATAAAGGACGTCATTGCGAAAAGGAGAAACTCGCAGGCGGTGGCGGAGGTTCTCCGCGCCGAAAAAGCCGCCGAGGAACAAGCGTTGGACGCCATGACGGAAGAATCGAAGAAAGCCGTAACGGCTGAAAATGCCGGTGAAAAAATCGAAGAGGAGGGGAAGTAAAATGATGAAAGCTTTGAAAATTGCGGTCGTTTTAGTCATCGTTTTAACGGCGGTATTTGCTTTGACGGCATGCAACATCCCCGATGAAGAGGTCGAAACGGAACTAAGAGAGGCTATACAGAAGACGAAAGAAAACGGCTTCGATATAGAATTTACCTATAATCACGAAGTATTGGAACTTTACTCCGGAAAGCAGCTCGAAAAGTACCTGAAAGAGGACGACGGCGACCCCAACCGCACCAATTGGAACGACGAGGAATCGACGGAGTGGGTGAATACCGCTTATAAGTATTCCGTCAAAACCGAGGACGGAAGTATCACGGGGGAGGTTAAAATTACCGCTCCCGCGGAAAAAAACGAGATGGGAGAACCTATAGGGAGCGATTCGGTCGAAACAAAGACTTACGCCGAGGACGGCTTCGCCGGCGGCTTTTTGGATTACTGGTTTGTGCGTTCCTTAGGCGAGGAATCCACCCACCGAGTCACTTATCAGGGCGTAGTGAGGTTCGGAAGGGACATCATACGGGTCAACATAGAGTCGATTTTGATGAAGAGCGGGGAATATGCTACGTACGCTTCGGACGGTTCGTGGAAGCTTAGCGACGGCACGGTCGTCAAGGCAGCCAATGAGGAAGACTACAACTGGACGGCGGCGGGAGGTATCGAAATGGTGGAAATCGACAGGATCGATTTTACGATAAAGGACGGCGCCGTCAGCGAAATTGAGCTTTATAACGAGCACATCGCCTATCTTCCCGTAGATCAAAGAAATTACCTCGAAGGAGGCAAGATCTACACCGTCGAGAAAGCCGTTATAAAGGAAAAGGAAGAGGCTACAATCATTTTCTGACATCATTGATTTAAGGAGATATAGAAAAAATGAAAGATTTTTCGGGCATTTATGCAGCACTGCTGACGGCATTCAACGAGGATGGCTCCATCAATTTCGAAGCCACCGGAAAACTTGCCGAGAGAAACATCGAAAAGGGCTTGGACGGCATGTACGTTGCGGGCTCCAGCGGCGAAGCGATGATGATGAGCGAAGAGGAAAGAGTGGCGCTTTTAAAATACGTCGCCGGCGTCAACAAAGGAAGAGTCACCCTCATAGCTCACGTCGGTTCCACTTCTACGGACGCTTCCGTACGTATGGCAAAAGAGGCGGAAAAGCTGGGCTACGACGCCGTCAGCGCCGTAGCGCCTTATTACTATTCCTTCTCCGGCGAAGCCATCCGCGGCTATTACAAGGACATCCTTGCCGCCACAGAACTTCCGATGCTTATTTATAATTTCCCCGCTTCGGGCGGCTTCGACGGCATGTTGAACCTCGTCTCGGAAATGATCGACGACCCCAAATTGATGGGAGTCAAACATACTTCCGTCAATCTGTTCGAATTGGAGCGCTTCAAACATTTAAAGCGCCCGCTGACTGTTTTTAACGGCTTCGACGAGATGTTGATAGGGGGTCTGGCGATGGGCGCCGACGGCGGTATAGGTTCTACTTATAACCTTTTGCAGGACGATATCCTGGCTATTTACAAGGCGTTCAAGGCGGGCGATCTGAAGGGTGCGATGGAAGTCCAGACCAAGGTCAACCGCATTATCGAAGCCATGATTCCTTACGGTGTGTTCGCAATGGAAAAAGCCATTCTGACGGAGCTCGGCATACCTATGGGCAATTGCCGCAAACCTTTCCTGCCCCTCTCCGACGAAGGAAAGAAAGCAGCAAAGGAAATAGCTTCGAAATTGAACTGATTCTCAAAGATATAACCGACCTCAACCTCCGAGCCGCCTCAAAGGCGGCTCTTTTCAATCCTGCAAACCGCCGAATTCCCCACACCCCCAAAATAAGTATAAGGATTGCAGAAATATAAAAAATGACGACACCGCCATATTATCCGAATCAAGAATGAATATAAAAACAACAAGCACAAAAAACAATAACAAACCGCCAAATTCCCCGAGATCCCAAAACGAACAGCAGAATTATCAACATAAAAAACATAAAAAACCGCCAAATTATCCAAGATCCCAAAATGAATAGAAGGGTTGCAGATAGCGTTTTTCTTTCGATTTGGGGGTAAGGGAGTTTACTAAAACGTAAATGACCGCCACCCACAAACGAAAAAAAGCGCTAGATGCGCCCTTATATTCATTTTGGAGATGCGCCCTTATATTCGTTTTGGGAGCCAAATTGATCAAAAGGGTGTAGAGAGCGTACTTTCAAATGCCCATGCAAGGGAGTGTACACCGACGTACATGACCGCCACAAAACAATGTATACAAACGTTGGCTAATGATCCAAAACGAAGAGAAGGGTGTGATTAGTGCGCTTTCAAGTGCGAGGACAAGGGATACTTAAAAGCCAAAAAAACGAGTAGACCAGTGTTGGATAGGGGGAACCAAATTGATCAAAAGGGTGCAGAGAGCGCTTTTCTTTCGATTTGGGGGTAAGGGAGTGTACACCGACGTACATGACCGCCACAAAACAATGTATACAAACGTTGGCTAATGATCCAAAACGAAGAGAAGGGTGTGATTAGTGCGCTTTCAAGTGCGAGGACAAGGGATACTTAAAAGCCAAAAAAACGAGTAGACCAGTGTTGGATAGGGGGAACCAAATTGATCAAAAGGGTGCAGAGAGCGCTTTTCTTTCGATTTGGGGGTAAGGGAGTGTACACCGACGTACATGACCGCCACCCACAAACGAAAAAAAGCGCTATATGCGCCCTTTTCATCAATTTGGTGGTGCGGTCGATGGGACTTGAACCCATACGGTCTCCCATACGCCCCTCAAACGTACGCGTCTGCCTATTCCGCCACGACCGCATATTCATTTAACGCGTTTTCTATATTAACACATTCCCTTCTTCTTTGCAACTCATTTTATAAACTTTTTACGCAATATACTTTCCCTACGTTTTTTCGGATTTAATTCATGCTTTTCAGGTGATTTTACGTTCATGCCTGTTGCTCAGGCGGTTTTCACGGCGTCGTAGTCCGGTTTAAGTAATTTACTTTTGCATTTTTTGTAAAGTATGGTATTATATAATAAAGACTTTAACGACTTAGCCGCATTCGGCAGGGAGGAAACATGCTCGAAAGATTACTCGAAGAAGGCAGACCGCTTATCGCCGTTCACCGCGGCAAAAACGGCGGAGCCATTGCCGAAAACACCGTTTATTCGGCTTTGAACGGGTTCAGGTCGGGCGCCGACATCGTCGAGTTCGACGTACAGGGAACGCTGGACGGCAAGATTGCCGTTTTTCACGAGGGCATGGAATTCAAGATTCTCTCGCCCGCTTTGCCGCCGGTAATGTTGTCGTTGATGAGTGAATTGAAGCGCCGTAAATTCCGCGCCCAATATTGCGGGAAGCTGAAATACGGCATTTTCGAGCTGGAGGAGTATCTCCTGGCGTTGAAAGGGAAGGGTTTATTGAACTTCGACCGCATATGGTGCGCCGACATCGGGAAGTGCTTGGAAGTAGTAAAAAAACTCGACATGTTCGACCAGATTCTTTTCAAGGGTTACGCCACAAAGGGAAGGTGCAAAATTCTGGACTACATGAAGCTCTACCCCGAGGCATGGTTTATGCCGATATGCAAGACCAACGCCATGTACGATACCGCTATCGGTGAGTGTGCCCGCCGCGGCGTCGTAGCCCGCGGCATAGAAGTATTGTATAAGTCCGAGGACGACATGTTCGCTTCCCCCGAGTTCGTTTCCGAGGAAAGGAAGGCAGGAAGGTTCGTCTGGGCAAACTCCATAGACCTCGACGGCAAACCCGATATGTGCGCCGAGCACGGCGACATGTACGCCATGTTTGACGGCTATGAAAAGCATTGGGGCTTTTTGTCGGAGCGTGGCTACAGGGTAATTCAGACCGATTGGCCGGACGCGTTGAAGGAGTACCTTGACGAAAAATTTCCGGAGCAAAACAAAGTGTTAAGGTAACCGTATCCGTAAAAAAAGTTACCCGTTCTTCACTTTTTCCGAAAACAGCCATTTTTGCCGCGAGGGGATAAGGACAAAGCCCAAGCCGTAAAAGGCGGCAAGGGTGATCTCAAGCGGTCGAAGTGCCGCTTGATTTAATCGCGTATTAATGGTATCATTGCATATAATAGATAAATCATAAGGAGCAGATATGAAAAAGATTATTGCCGTTGCGGGGAACGCGGGAGTAACCGAGGACTCCGTCAACTTCAAACTTGCGTACGACACCGGGAAGGCTGTTATCGACCATGGTTACAGGCTGCAATGCGGCGGACTGGAAGGCGTAATGCGCGCTGCCTGCATGGGGGCAAGAGCCTCCGAAAAGTACACCGAGGGAGATATAATAGGGCTGCTGCCTTCCTTCGACCCCGGGACAGCCAACGAGTTCGTCGATATCAGGATCCCGACGGGGCTGGACGTCTTCAGAAACGTCATCGTGGCGTCGGCTTCCGCTGTCATAGCGGTAGGGGGCGGCGCGGGTACGCTGTCGGAAATAGCCAACGCCTGGGCTTTGAAGCGGCTGGTGCTGGGCTATAAAAACGCGGAGGGGTGGAGCGCGAAATTGGCGGACACTCGTCTCGACGCCAGAAACCGCTACCCCGATATACCCGAGGACAGGTTCTACGGAGTGGAATCCGCCGAGGAAGCGCTCAATCTGATAGACAAATACCTTCCCCGCTACGACGAGTATCACGACGGTATCACGCCCGGCGATAAATAAAAAAAGCCGATCGCGTTTATTTCAAAAAAATATTGAAATCTCGCGCGTTATAAGGTATAATTATATCAAGTAAGCTCCAGGGGATTGAAAATGCGTAATCTCGCCGAACAAAAGAAATTGTATTCACCGCTGATCGCGTTGCTGTTTACGACGATTCTTTTCGTCGCGATTTTCCTCGTATTTTACTATAATGCCATGGATATTACCCAATCCTTATTTGGTATACGCTTTTACGATTTTGACGAAGAACTGGTAAAAGTCGACGATTACGACGTCGCGGAAGGCGACAGAATGTTCTATATCGAGCAAGGCTCCAAAGTCATAATCCGGGAGGTGGGTTTCGAGGAGCTCGAAGAAAACGACATCATCTTCTTTTACTATAACGATGAGGGTGAAAACGTCGTGGTTGCCCAGATCTACAAAGGCAGAGACGAAGGTATCGACGGCGAAACCGTTTACTACGTTCATGCGCTGGACGATGCTGCGATTCACACCGTAAACATCGCCTCGGGGCATCTTTTGGGCGTATATTCCTCCCACATTCAATACCTCGGCACGGTCAGCGCTTACCTTACCGAGTCGGCTGCGTTGATGTACGGCTCGCTGGTGCTCTTGGGATTGTTGCTGTTCGTCGTGCCGATTGCCGTCTTTGTCATACGGCTTAAAAAGCGCCGCATGGGAAGCCCCTTCCCTGAAGGCGTCAATATCAACAAATTAAATACCGAAAACCTCTATATTTACGAAAATATGCGCAGGTTTTTTGCCGAGGCGGGCGTCTTCACAATAGAGAAGGGATACGATTGCGACTTAATCTATATCGGGAAGCGCTTGTTTGCGGTGCTCCATTGCACCAACGGCAACATGTATGTCAATATCAACAAAAACTTCCAGCGCTACGACGGCAAAGTGGATCGGGCAGGCTATATCTGCATCCCGCATGCGAGCTCCATTCCTACGGCGCAAAAGCGCGTCAACTCCATTTACCAGGCCTATTTCAGTAACTTCAAGTATATGCAGGCAAGGAAAAGACGCCGTCCACGTCCGAACACCGCAACCGGTCTTCCCCGTCAGAACCCCGCAAACAGACTGCCTCGCTAGCGGTTAATCGGTTTTAAATTGCTTCCGCGGCAGGTTGCCGTCGGTAAAAGAGGAAACGCCCTTTTCTACGGGGGCGTTTTATAGTGAAAAACCTTCTAAACGCTTTTAAAAATCGCTGAAAAAAGCTTTTACACGAGCGGTACGAACAATAACATCACCGGGATAGTCACTATTGAAACGAGGGTGGAAACGGTGACTTCCTTGGCTGCGAGGGCGGAGTCCTTTTCGTAAAGCGCGGAAAACATGATAACGTTCTGCGCACACGGCATCGCCGACATCGCGATAAGGTTCAATGCTATCGGCTCCGTGTTCATGAACAAAGACATCAATGCCGTGACCGCCACCGCAAGCAGCGGGCAGAAAAGCAATTTTATGGCGGAAGCTATGTAAACGCGATAATCGGCAAATAACTCTTTGAAGCGCATGTCGGCAAGTTTTAACCCCAAAAGCACCATTGCCAAGGGTCCCACCATGTCGGCAAACAGCCTCGTCACCTCCTGAATGCCTTGAACCAATTCCGCCGCTGCGCCGCCGAGCCCCTCCGCCTTTAAAAAGTTGAGGTTCAGCATAAACAGCGGAAGCGCGATAATAAACGACAATGTAGGCGGATTCAACAGCGCGCGTTTCAAGCTGATGTGCTTTTTGTCGCCGGTCAGAGCAAAGTTTCCCAATGTCCAAGCCATCAGGTTGAACGCCACGACCGAGACTGTCGCGTATAAAATGATGACGTGGTCGTCGGGCGCCATCAATTGTAAAAAGGGTATGCACATGTAGCCGACGTTTCCGAAAGCTCCTCCGTAGGCGATGACGCCTTTTGCGGCGTGCTCCGCATTCAAAACCTTCATTAAAAGGGCGCCGAGCCCCAGAACGGCGCCTATCGTAACGCAGGTAAAAAGGAAGACGATGACGATATTGAGGAGCACCTCCGAATCGTACGCGGTGTTCAGAAAGGAGTCGAACGTCACAAATGGCTGCAATACGTAAAGCAGCATCACAGACAAAAATCTGACGGCGCTTTCGGAATCGACAGAACGCATTTTGCCGAGCACAAACCCCGGCACCGCCATCAGTAACAGCATTATAACGGAGATCGCCCCAGTTAAAAACAGTTCGCCCATTATTCGAGTATCCCGTAAGTGGTGAGTATATCTTTTACAGCGTTTAGTTCCCTTAAATCCATATTATTGGAGCCCAAAGCGTACTTTAAGCCGAGATAGATGACTTTCAATAAAATGGGATTGTCGAACTCCACGGCGTATAACATTCCCTTCACCATGTCCTGAAGGTCGCGTCGCTCGTCCTCTTCCAAAAGGTCCGTTGCGTAAACGTTTGCAAGGAGGGTTTTCAGCCAGCGGGCAAGCTCCTCCTTGTCCGGTTCCGGTATTATCGATTCCGACGGAGCGAGCCTCGCGCCCTGAATAGCGTTTTCGCCTTTCAGAAGGGAGTGGAAGGCGCGTTTGAAGGGTGCGATGACGGTTTCCAGAAATTTTCGGAAGCAATCGTTGGATGTCGCGGCGGGGAAGTATTTGGTGACGAAATCGGTAATGGAGATTCTGCGCTTGTCGAATTCCAACAGAAGTCCCACCGTCAGCGCCACCACGCTTTTAGCCGATTGCGGCATTTTGAATTCGCCCGTTTCGGTGCATTTTTGAAGCTCGGAAGAAAAAGAGGTCGCCCCCGCCGCTTCTCTTACGACATGGAGGTAATCGGGCGTCGCGGCAAGCGTGCGCAGCAAATTGGCGATGGCGCGGTCGACGATAATGAGCCTTGAATCGAAGACGGCTGATATACATTGGTCGAATTTATCGGTATTCGGCATAATTCCTCCCGTCGCGGTCGGCGTCTTTTTCCGTGCTGCCGCGCTTACGGATATACTATATCATAAAATTTCCGAAAAGTCTTGCAAATACCGATAATTTATAGTATAATCAAAAAGTAGTTCGTTGCCATGGCAACAAAATTTTTGCAGGGAAAAGGAGCAAAAAATGAATATTTTCAAGGTATTGAGAAAAAACAGATTGTTTTCCGACTTCGACGACAAGGAAATCAACAAGATGTTCGACTGTCTCCACGGGCATATCCATAAATATTCGCGCGGCAGAGTAGTCGCCGAAGAGGGCGCCCCGGTAGAGGAGATAGGTATAATTTTAGAAGGAAGAGCCGTCAAATTCCTGCGTAAACCCGACGGCAGTCTCGTAAATTGCGGCGAGCTTGCGGTAGGCGACATGTTCGGCGAGGTAGAAGGTTACACTCCCGAAAAACGCTATTCGACGTCGGTGGTGCTTGCCGAGGATTCGACGGTTTTGTACGTTTCGATTCCCTCCATCGTCAAACAATGCCGGAACAACTGCCCGCATCACCAGAAATTGCTGGAAAACATGCTTTCCTGCCTTGCAGAGCGCATTGATTTAATGAATACCGACCAGAAGTACCTGAAAATAAAGAGTATGCGCGGCAAAATCTCCAAACTTTTCTACGATAAGTACTTGCAGCAGGGCACCACAACCATTCACCTCGGCTTCAATCGTAACGAGATGGCGGAGTATCTTAACGTTTCCCGCCCGTCGATGTCGAGGGAGATGATCAATATGAAAAACGACGGAGTCATCTCCTACAGAAAGGACGAAATAGTCATACACGACGTCGACAAGTTGAAAGAGCTTGCCGACGGAGCAAGATAGATGAGCGCCGTTGAAATCGTATCTGTGGTATTCGGGTGCGTCGCAGCTGCGGCGTTCCTTGCTTTTATGTTGTTATACCGATATGTCAGGGCATTTATAGAACCGAGGAAGAGGGAAGACGACGAACTCATCGCGCATGAAAAAGAGGTAAAAAAGTTTTCCGACGAGTGGACGGAAGAAAAATACATACGCTTTGAAATCACTTCGCGCTTCGGTTACCGCCTTGTAGGCTACTACTATGACTTCGGCGCCGAGGAGACGGTGGTGCTGCTGCACGGACACAACTCCTCGCACGTTTCTCAGCTGAAATATATGGAGCTTTTCAAAAAGCTCGGGTATAACGTGTTCATTCTCGACCACAGGCGCTCGGGAGCCTCCGGCGGCGATACGATAACCTTCGGCGCGAAGGAAAAAATCGACGCCGAGGACTTTATTTCATATATTAAGGGCAAAGTGCCCGGCATAAAAATAGCAGGGCTTTTCGGGGAAAGCATGGGTGCTGCCACCGCTATGATGCTTGCACCGAAAATCGAGGGTTTGGGATTCCTTATAGAGTACTGCGGGTACGCAAACTTCGAAGGATTGTTACTTCGCTACTTTAAAAGTAGAGGCTTGACGAGGCTCGGTTCGCGCTTTATCGGGGTCATAACGAAATGCTTGTACGGGTTCGATCCGAAGGACACGGACGCTTTACGGGCGCTCAAAACGGTCTCGGTGCCCGTTTTGATAATGCACTCGAAAGCCGACGAAGTAGTCGTCTTCGAAAACGCCGAAATGCTCCTTAAAGCAAAGCCGGAAGCCGACTTCGTCATCTTTGACGGTTCCCGCCACGCCTGCTCATACACCACCTACCCCGAGGAGTTCGAAGGCGCCGTCCGCCAATTTTTAGAAAAAGTGAAGGCGCCCGCTTCTTTACGCGAAGGAGCTTCATCGGGCGGGAAGGAAGGAGAAGAAAGTTCTTCCGCGACCGACTGACCGGGAATTTCTTCGTCCGACAGGAAAACAGAGCCGAAAGAGATATCGGTTACCGATTCAAAGACAGTAATCATCCGGAGGGATATTATGTTAAATGCCAGGGTCGAAGAGGCTAAAACGCGTATAAACAGGAGGCTGTTTGAAAAGCGCACGGAAGAGGAAGCTTCGGCGCCGGAACCTTCCGCAAAGCCCGCACGCTCGATAAACATCTCGTCGCGCGCAGTCATCATAGGGGCATTAGTGGTTTTAGCGCTGTTCATAACGGCGTACGTATTGACTTTTGTGCTTGAAAAGGGAGCCTATCAAAGGACGGAAGACGGCTCCATCATTCCCGGAACCTATGCCGAGGATCCCACGTTGGACGGCATCGCCTGGTGGCAGTTTTTACTTGCTCCCGTCATGATTTTATCTCCCGCTTCGGAAGGGTTTATGACGGTATGGGCGATAATAATTCTGCTGTTTATAATCGGCGCCGTCTTTACTGCGCTGGACGCCACCGGCATAATGGTTTACATGGTTGAGTACCTCAATCATAAATTGGGGCGGAGGAAGTACCTTCTGCTGTTCATGCTGGCGTTCGCGTTCATGTTTCTCGGAAGTACCGCGGGCATGTTCGAAGAGCTCATTCCGTTGGTGCCCGTCGTCGTCATGCTGTCGTACGCAATGGGCTGGGACGCGCTGGTGGGGCTTGCCGTTTCGGTAATTGCGGGCTGTTTCGGTTTTTCCGCGGGAGTCATAAATCCGTTCACCGTCGGTGTCGCGCAAACGATAGGCGGCATACCGATGTACTCGGGGATAGAGCCGAGGCTTATAACCTTTGCGCTGGCGTATATAATTTTGATGGGTTTTGTCTTTCCGTACGCAAAAAAGATAGAGCGCCGTCCCGAAAAATCCCCCGTCTACAAAGCCGACCTGAAAAGGAAGGAAGATTTCCGCTTCCGTCTGGACGATTTCACCGAGGACAAAGGCAAGAACAAAGCGCTGGTATGGTTCGGCGTGTGGATGCTTGTGATAGTGGCGTTCGCCGTCGTCTCGATAGCCGTGCAGGCGCTTGCCGATTACCTTATGTATATCATTCTTGCCATATACGTCATTGCGGGCGTCGGCGCCTCGGTAATGTGCGGTTTGAAGGGCGGAAAGCTTTTAAAGGAGCTGGGATACGGCGCGGTAAGGCTGCTTCCCGCGGTTATTCTTATATTGATAGCGGGAGGTATCCGCTACATCGTAGAGGAAGGGGATATCATGGACACCATTCTCTTCCACTTCATAAACCTCATCGGGGACTCCGGTGGCTTTACGACGACGCTGATATTGTACCTTGTCATCTTCGTCTTCGAACTTTTCATACAATCGGGCTCCGCCAAAGCACTCCTGTTGATGCCGATGATATTCGACATCTGCACTCTTGTCGGAATAGACGGTCAGGTGGCGGTGCTGGCATTCGCGTTTGCCGACGGGTTCAGTAACGTCATCCTTCCCACCAACGCCGGATTGCTGCTGATACTGGGCTTGACGACGGTGGATTACGGTACCTGGTTTAAGTGGAGCCTCAAAATCCACCTCACTCTTTTTGCCGCGACGATAGGAGTATTGGCACTTGCGCAATACGTTTTCTATGTCTAGGCTTTAATCGGAAAATTATTTCAAGGAGATATATATGTCCGCATTTGAAAAAATCAAAGAAAGAGACCAAAAGTTTTTCATGAACACCTACTCCCCCGCCGATATCGCATTCGTCTCGGGAGAAGGATGCTATCTCACCGATTCCGAAGGCAAACGCTATCTCGATTTCCTTGCGGGGATCGCAGTCAACGCGCTCGGATACAATCACCCGGTTTTTACCGACGCGCTCACCGAGCAGGCGCATAAAGTCGCCGTCATCTCCAATTATTTCTACTCCGAACCGCGCGGTTTGATGGCGGAGGAGCTGATGCGCGGCACCCACCTCAACAAAGCCTTCTTCGGAAACTCCGGCGCGGAAGCCAACGAGTGCGCGATAAAACTTGCCAGGAAATACTTCTATGTTCGCGGCGAAAAGCGGTATAAGATAGTTTCGGCGCTGCATTCCTTCCACGGAAGGACGCTCGCGACGGTCACCGCCACAGGGCAGGGACAATACAACAAACCTTTCTCGCCGCTTCCCGCAGGTATCGGAGAATATGTGCCTTTTAACGACATTGCTGCCCTCGAAAAAGCGCTTTCCGATCCCGAAGTCGCCGCATTCCTTGTCGAACCCATTCAGGGTGAAAGCGGCGTCGTGCCCGCCACGAAAGAGTATCTGAAAGCGGCAAGAGAGCTCACCGAAAAGTACGGCGAATTGCTGATATTCGACGAGGTGCAAAGCGGCGCCGGGCGCACGGGCACCTTCTGGGCATTTGAAGGCTACGGCGTCAAACCGGACATCGTCACCGCCGCAAAGGGCATAGGCGCGGGCATTCCCGTTTCCGCATGCATGGCGACGGACGAAGTGGCTTCGGCATATAAGCCGGGCGACCACGGCACCACATTCGGAGCCAATCTTCTCTCCTGCGCGGTGGGGTACGCCGTTTGCAAAAAAATACGCGAACCGGGTTTCATGGATGCCGTCAGGGAAAAGGGCGAATACTTAAAAGCCGCTCTCGCTACGATAAAATCTCCTTACATCAAGGATATCCGCGGAGTGGGGCTCTTTGTCGGAATGGAGATGGAAAGCGAGGAAATCGCAAACAAGATCTACAAGGCGATGCTGGATGCAGGCTTCGTGTTGAACGTCGCAGGGCACAAGGTGATGCGCTTCGTGCCGCCGCTCATCATCACCAAAGAACAGATCGACACGATGATAACGGAACTGAAAAAGGTGGTGGAGTCGCTTTAAGCGAAATTTCCGACGGGCGGCGGGCGCCGGGGCAAAAGCTTTCGAAAAAACCTTTGCCGACGGGTTGAGTTCGCGGTTCGGAAGAGCTCTCCGACTCCCCGAAGTAACCTTTTAATAAGTTTCGTTTTGCCGGGTCAAGCTGAAACGGCGTAAAACCTCGCCTGCGAAAGCCCGACTCAACGCTTAAAATGCAAATGAGCCTCTCTTCCCGACGTTTATTCCCGGGAAGAGGGACTCGAAAAATTTTTTCGGGAAAATGCCGGAAATATGTTGACAAAGAAAATGAAACGGAATATAGTATGTTTGAACGATTGAAGAACCGTTCAAACATTGAAAGGAGAATGTATGCCCGATTCGGATATGATCGAGGAAATCAAAAAGGCGTTGCCGTCGGACGAGAAATTGTATGAGGTCAGCGAACTTTTTAAGGTTTTCGGCGACAAGACGCGCGCAAAAATACTTTCGACGCTTGCCGTTTCGCCGCTCTACGTTTCGGATATCGCCGAAGCGGTAGGTATGAGCGTTTCCGCCGTCTCCCATCAGCTTCGCGTGCTGAGAACGGCGCGGCTGGTGAGGGGAGTCAAGGAAGGAAAGGAAGTGCGCTACGCCTTGGACGACGAACACGTCAAAGAGATCCTCGATTGCGGCTTGGAGCACGTGGGGGAACTGCACTAGTTCGGCTCGACAGTTTGGGCTTTCAAAGAGGTCGGTATCCGCCGGAATTCCCGAAAGTTTCTTTTTGGAAGCTGCGGCCAGACCTGCCGGCGCCCGGAACGGGTAACGGCGAGTAATACAGCTCCTCCGAAAGACGCGGAAAGATTGCAAGGCGCCTGCAAACCGTAGGTGCGGCGCCGAAAAGCAATTTCATCCGGCGACGAGGAAAAGATACGAGCGGGAGCGCTTGCTGCGGGCGACGGAAAGACGCCCGGGCGTGCGACAAGGTTACGCCGAAAGCGTGGACAAGGTTACGCCGAAAGCGTGGACAGGGTTACGCCGAAAGCGTGCGACAAAATGTATAGGTTCGGCACATGAGAAGAAGCTCACTGACCGAGCCGACAGGGCGGAAGCCCTTTTAAAACGGAGTACGATTGAATAATTATTCAATGGTAAAAATATTCAAATAAAAGAGGTGGAGTATGAAAAAGGTATTCAGAATAAAAGATCTGGATTGCGCTAATTGCGCGGCGAAACTCGAAAGAGCTTTGAACAGGGTAGAAGGCGTAGACAGAGCAGTAGTCAATTTCATGGCGGAAAGGCTGACGTTGGAGGCACCGGAGGAGCTCTTCGAAGAAGTTTTAAAAGAGGTGCTCAGGACGGCAAAGAGGGTGGAACCCGATTGCACTATTTGCGTAAAATAGAAGATACGGGATACCGAAAGCAAAAAAGAAGAACCCTGAACAGTTAAAAACATAAAGAGAATGATTTAACTATAATCATGACAGTGAAGTATAAACTATCGAAAAAGCAATCAAGGAACCTGATAAGGATACTTACGGCGCTTGCCGCTTTCGTCGCCATATTCATTGCCGACAAGACTTACTCCGGCTCGCTTCAGTCGGTGTTCCCGGGAAAGGCGAATTGGGTGTTCCCGTTTTGTCTGTATCTTTCCGTATACCTGTTGATAGGATACGACGTATTATGGCGGGCTGCAAGGAACATCTCCCGCGGACAGGTCTTCGACGAAAACTTTTTGATGTGTATTGCCACCCTCGGAGCCTTTGCACTGGCAATTTACAGAGGGGTCTCGGGGCAGCAAATCGAGGGCTTTGACGAAGCTTGCGCGGTGCTTTTATTCTATCAGATCGGAGAGTTTTTCCAGGATTATGCGACGGGGCGCTCGAGAAAGTCGATTTCGGGGCTGATGGAGTTGAGACCGGACTACGCAAACCTTATAAAAGAAGGGAAAACGGAGCGGGTCGACCCCGAAGAAGTTTGCGTAGGGGAACTGATCATGGTGAATCCGGGTGAAAAAGTGCCGCTTGACGGCGTCGTCGTTTCGGGGATCTCCTCTCTCGACACCAAGGCGCTGACCGGAGAGTCGCTCCCGCGAGCCGTCAAAGAAGGCGACGCGGTGATTTCGGGCTCTGTCAATCTCGAACAGCAGTTGACTATAAAAGTCGAAAAGGAGTTTTACGACTCTACCGTCTCCAAAATTTTGGAGCTCGTCGAAAACGCCTCCGCCGAAAAATCGAAAGCCGAAAACTTTATTACAAAGTTTGCCAAATACTATACTCCGACGGTTGTGATAGTAGCGCTTATGCTTGCCGTTATTCCGGGCGCCGTCACCGGAATGTGGTCAGAATGGGTATATCGTGCGCTCAGCTTCCTTGTCGTATCCTGCCCGTGCGCATTGGTCATATCGATCCCTTTATCCTTCTTTTCAGGCATCGGAGCCGCATCAAACCTTGGAGTATTGATCAAGGGAAGTAACTATCTGGAACGCTTCAACAAGGCAGACATCTTTGTTTTCGATAAGACAGGAACATTAACAAAAGGTAATTTTGCGGTATCCGAAATCAATACTGTGGGAGCCGAAAAAGCCGAAGTTCTGCGGCTTGCCGCAATTGCGGAAAAGGATTCGTCGCATCCTATCGCAAAGTCCGTAATGCATGAATACGGGCGTGAACCCGAAAACGGATATACGCTTACAAACATCGCGGGGAAGGGGGTAAAGGCGGAAAAGAAAGGGGAAGTCATTCTTTGCGGGAACGACAAACTGATGGCTGAATCGGGGATAGACTTCGTAACGGAAAATCGTCCGGGGACGGTGGTTTACGTGGCGCACAACGGCGTATTTGTCGGCTCGATATTGATTTCGGACGAAGTGAAGCCCGAAGCAAAAGAGGTGATAGCGGAGCTTAATTCCTTCGGCGCAAAGACGGTGATGCTGACGGGCGACAATCCGGAAATTGCCGAAACGGTAGCTTCGGAACTCGGCGTAAAAGAGTATAAAGCCTCCCTTCTTCCTCAAAATAAGGTGGAAGAGGCGGAACGTATGCTCGTCGAAAAAGATGCAAAGGACGTTTTGTGTTTCGTCGGGGACGGCATTAACGACGCACCCGTTCTGATGCGCTCCGACATCGGTATCGCGATGGGCGGAGTGGGTTCCGACGCGGCGATAGAAGCTGCCGACATCGTCTTGATGCACGACGACTTAAGAGGGCTTACGAAAGCCAAGAAACTTGCCCGTAAAACGATGCGGATAGTCTACCAGAATATCATCTTCTCGGTAGCCGTCAAGGTAGCTATCCTCATTTTGTCGGCTCTCGGCATTACGAATATGTGGGTGGCGGTGTTCGGAGACGTCGGAGTGGCGGTGATAGCCATTTTAAACGCGTTGCGTATAAAGTAGAAGGGGTAAAAATTTAATAGATTTACACTTTCGGAGCATTATCCGGACTTTTCAGCAGAACCCGCCGTTGATGGCGGGTTCCGATTTTAAGTGAGAAAAGACGAGAATTTATCAAAATCTCCGGACTATAATCTTTCAATCGATACGGGTTACCCGGGTTTATCGGTCACCGCGTCTCCTCGGAACAGGCTTTCGCCGCCTTTATAAACTCCCTGAAAAGCGGATGCGGGATGTTCGGGCGGCTCTTGAATTCGGGGTGGAACTGCACTCCGACAAAAAACTTCAACGAAGGGATTTCAACAGCTTCGACCAGCCTTCCGTCGGGGGAAGTACCGGAAATCGTCATACCTCTATTTTCGAAGTCGTCGCGGAAGGCGTTATTGAATTCGTAGCGGTGGCGGTGGCGCTCATGGATGAGTTCCTTGCCGTAGATTTTGAGGAGAGACGAGCCCTCCTTCAGCCTGCACGGGTAGGCTCCGAGACGCATGGTGCCGCCCTTGGAAATGACGCCGCGCTGGTCGGGCATGAGGTCGATGACCTTGTGGCTGCTCCCTGCGTCAAATTCGGCGGAAGCGGCATCCGAAAAGCCCAATTCACTTCTTGCAAACTCTATGACGGCGGTTTGCATCCCGAGGCAGATGCCGAGATACGGAATGTTGTTTTTTCTTGCGTATGAAGCCGCCGCTATTTTCCCTTCGATGCCTCTGTCGCCGAAGCCGCCGGGCACCAGAATTCCGTTTGCCGAGGCAAGGAGCTCTTCGGCGGATTCCTTGGTTACCTCCTCCGCCTCCACCCAGCGGATATTGACTTTGACGTCGTTAGCGTAACCGCCGTGGCGGAGAGCTTCTGCTACCGACAAGTAGGCGTCGCGCATTTTGACATACTTACCTACCAAAGCGATCTCGATTTCCTCTTTGGCTTTTCCGATGCGGAAACACATCTCTGCCCAATTGCTTAAATCGGGTTTTGGGCTCCATAAACCAAGCTCTCGGCATACCACTTCCGACAAATTCATTTTTTCGAACATCAGCGGCGCCTCGTAAATGTTCCCCACGGTCAGGCTTTCGATGACCGAGTCGGACTTGACGTCGCAAAACAGCGCAAGTTTTTGACGGGTGGCTTCGTCGAGCGGCGTATCGCACCTTGTGATGACGATGTCCGGGGAAATACCCATGCTTCTTAATTCCTTTACCGAGTGCTGAGAGGGCTTGGTTTTCTGTTCTCCGGAGCTTGCGATATACGGCACCAATGTCACGTGGATAAACAGGCAATTGCTGCGTCCCTTTTCGCGGCTGACCTGGCGTATGGCTTCGATGAAAGGCTGCGATTCGATGTCGCCGATCGTGCCGCCTATTTCGGTCATGACGACGTCGGCGTCCGTCTTTTCCCCGACGGCATAGATGAAACTTTTAATTTCGCCGGTGATATGCGGAATTGTCTGCACGGTTTCACCGAGGTAGTGTCCCGCGCGCTCTTTATTTAAAACGTTCCAGAAAACCTTCCCGGTAGTGAGGTTTGAGTACTTGTTCAGATTTTCGTCGATGAAGCGCTCGTAGTGCCCGAGGTCGAGGTCGGTTTCGGCACCGTCTTCGGTGACGAAGACTTCACCGTGCTGATAGGGGCTCATCGTGCCGGGGTCGATGTTGATGTAAGGGTCGAGTTTCTGAGCGGCGATTTTCAAACCGCGCTCCTTCAACAGTCGCCCGAGCGACGCCATGACTATGCCTTTCCCGAGACCGGAAACGACTCCGCCTGTTACAAAAATATACTTGACTATCTTATTGGACAAATTGACCTCCCGCAAACAAAATATGTGAAAAAATATAATACAGGAGGGGTACTTGGGTCAAGACATGGGAAAAATGCGCTTCGGAAAAAGTCAAAAAATATCCGTCGTCCGATTTAAAAAATTTCTTGACTCGGAGGAAAAATTGCTTTAAAATGGACGTTGTTCTCCCCCCTTAAAGATTGAAGAATTCCTGCTGTTCCGCCGAAGGCGGTTTTTTTATATCGGATTGTCGGACTTTAATTCAAATTTTTAATTAAATTTATAAGCGGAGTATATTATATTTTTTCAAACGGTGTAAGTCCTCCCTTCCTCTATGACTTCGATAGCGGTACCCGAAAGCGCTTCGGTCGGGTCGTAATCGGGGGAAAGGTGGGTTACTGCGACACGCGTGCCGCAGGCTTTCAACAACAGTTCCGCTTTATCGATACTCATATGCGGACCCTTAAATCCGACGGGTTTTGCGGCGTCGGCAAGAACGAAGTCTACCCCTCGGACATAATCCTCTATTTCCTTAAACCACATTGTGTCTGCGGTGTAAAAAAGACTCTTCCCTCCCGAGGAGGCTCTGACGCCCAAAGTAGGAACGGTGTGAAGCATCTTTTTGAATTCGAGCGTCACGTCTCCCACCCGTTCCGTATCGTTTTCCTCCACTTCTACTACCTCAAATTTACCTTTAATCAGTAGCGGAAGATACCAATTTTCGCCATTTTTCGGCACGTATAATTTCAGTATCTTATCCGGGAGAAGCTCCATAAGATAATTCAGGGACACCAGATCCGACGTGTGGTCGAAATGCGAGTGCGAAACGACTATCGCGTCAAGTTTTCTTATGTCGCCGATTTTTCCGAGAAGTCTTGTCAGTGTTCCCGAACCGAAGTCGAAGACTATTTTTGCTTTATCGGTTTCGAGAAGGTACCCCGATGCGGCGTGTCCGCCCGCCTTCGGGTAAGGTCCGTAGATACCGAGCGCCGTCAGTTGCATTTTATGCCCTCCCTGAATTCCTCTTCTTTTCCCGGAAGGACGAAGCCTTTGTCGATATTAAGCGACAAAATCATCGAGCACTTCATATAGTCCCGGGTCATGAAGTCGCCCGCGATGACGTTTGCCGACTCAAGATAGTACGGGTCGGAGCGGATGCCTTCAATGAGGTATCCGAAGTGCTCCCTTAAATCGGCGTCAAGTTTTCTCGGGGAAGTCAGCCCGATTTCCGTTGCGAGGTTAGGGGTTTGCTGCGTTTGGAAAATATACAGACCGTCGGAGGGGTAGTCTTTAAAAAATCTTAAAGTTTCGCGGGTGAACTTATACGCTTTTGCGCCGTTGACTTTCTTTTCCCACGGAAGACAGATATTGCACTTTTTGGAGTAAGCGTAGGCTTCGGAGTCGTTTATGAGGATGAATCTTTTCCCCGCGTCGCGGACGGCTCCCAAGGTGACTTCCTTCAATTCATTGAAATCGGTATAGGCGTATTTTTCGGGTTCGATGGTTTGTTTCAGTACGGCGTCCACCTTTTCGGGGTCTGCGGAGTAACGCAGTACCACGGGTCCGAACAACTTCTGGTCGTAATATTCGCGGATATCGAGAAGGAGTACCTCCGAAGGGTGCGTCTCCATGAACTCGCGGACGCCTTTCAGCGCTTCCGATAAAGTTTTACCCTTCGAAATGCCGTGGCAGCAGACTATATTTCCCTTTCTGTCGGTGTCGAGCCGGATGCAGAAGTGCCTGACTCCGTACTCCATCTGTTCGACCGGCGAACCGTCCTGGCAGCAGGACATTTTACCGAATCCCGCCGTGCAGGCGTTATGAGCCCCCGGCATTATGAGCTTATTGAGCGGCGCCGAAGGGGTAATGTACTCCATCCATCTGTCAAAAATCATCGTTCACTCCGTAAAAGTCATTGTTTTTTTGTGCCGAGGATAGGGAGCGTTTTATTTTGCATTCTCCCTGCCGGGGCTTTTGAGCGCTTATTACGGGAAAATTATATCACGGCTGCAGATAAATTACAAGGGCGGCATGAAAATTAAAATCGGTTGCTTGACGGGTTAGCTTTTTCATTATATAATATATTAGAGAAATATTCCTTCGGTATCGGGTACCGAAAAAAGAGGCATAAAGATGACGTTAAAAAAAGTGCTGGCACTTGTACTTGCTCTGACCGTGACGGCGGGCGCGGCGATTTTATTGACCGCCTGCAACGACAAAGAAACCGTTCCTTCGGTGGAATCGATTTCCGCAAAGCTTGCGGAGGACGTCGATTACTCGGTAGGCGACGTGTTCGACATAGAGGACGTGGTAGTGACTGCGAAACTTTCCGACGGCACTTCGAAAGCGGTGACCACGACGGCGGCGATAGAGTACGTATTTGCGGACGGCGTTCTGGACAAATCGGGAAAATTCACCACCGCTACCGCAGAAACTCCCTTTGTTTTAAGCCTCGCTTTTGCGGGTAAGACTACGACTTTGGAAATTGCGGTGGGGGCGTAAAAAATGCTTATTTCGAAGCTGGTCGGTGAGCGCACGAAGACGGCGCCTTCCGACGCCGTAATAAAAAGTCATTCGTTGATGATCAGGGCGGGCTATATAAAGCTCGTCTCTAACGGTATATGGTCTCTCGCGATGCCGGCAAAGCGCATCGCAAGGAAGATAGAGAACATCATCCGCGAAGAAATGGACGCGTTGGAAGGGCAGGAATGCACCTTCCCCGTAGTCATGCCGAGGGAACTTTGGGAAGAATCCGGGAGGTATACCTCGATAGGGGACGAGATGGTGCGCTTCAAAGACCGTTTCGGGCGCGACATGGTTCTCGGAATGACCCACGAAGAGGCAGCCGTGCAATTCGCGCGCGACGCCGTCAATTCCTACCAGCAGCTCCCCTTTATGATCTACCAGATCCAGACCAAGTTTCGCGATGAGGGTCGCCCCCGCGGCGGGCTGATAAGAGTAAGGGAATTTACGATGAAGGACGCCTACTCCTTCCATATGTCGAAGGAGGATCTCGAGGCATATTATGAAAGGGTGTACGCCGCCTACGAACGCATATTCAAGCGTATAGGCATGAAAAACTTCATCGCCGTCAAGTCCGATTCCGGAATGATGGGCGGAAGTATTTCGCATGAGTTCATGCTGCTGACTCCGATAGGCGAAGACACCATAGTAATCTGCCCGAAGTGCGGTTTGTCCTCCAACATGGAAGTGGCCACTTCTATCCTGAACGACGCCGAAAAGGAAGAGCCTTTGCCGATGGAAGAAGTCTTTACCGGCGCGGCAAAGGAGATCCGCGAAGTCACAGAATATCTCGGCGACATCGCCGCCGACAAGACAATAAAGGCGGTGTGTTACAACATAAAGGGCGATTCGCTGAGGACGGTGGTGGCGTTTATAAGAGGCGACCTCGAAATCAACGAAGCCAAGCTGAAAAAGGTGCTCGGCAGGGATATCGTTCCGGCAAACCTTAATTCGGGAGAGCTCGTAGCGGGGAACATAGGACCCGCGGGGCTGAAAGGCGACAACCTCGTAATAGTTTATGATAACTCGGTTAAGGGTACCGTAAACATGGTTTCGGGAGCCAATAAGCCGGAATATCATCTTAAAAATGTCACCGAAGGCAGAGACTTTACGATAGAAGAAAGTTTCGATATCCGCAAAGTCAAGCCCGGTGAAAAGTGTCCCGTTTGCGGCGCGGAACTGGAGGTCGAAAACGGGATAGAGATAGGAAATATCTTCCAACTCGGGACAAAGTACACCGAGTCGATGGGCATGACGGTGCTGAACAGTGACGGCAAAGCCGTCTGTCCCATTATGGGATGCTACGGCATAGGAGTGGGCAGGGCTATGGCTTCCGTTGCCGAGGAAACGGCGGACGAGAAGGGGCTTAATTGGCCGATGGCAATAGCTCCATGGCACGTTTATTTGTGCATTATACGCTCCGACGACCCTGTGGTCAAGGAAAAAGCGTGCGCTCTTTACGACGAAATGCAGAAAAAAGGCATAGAAGTGCTGATGGACGACAGAGCGGCTTCGGCGGGCTACAAATTCGCCGATTGCGACCTGATGGGGATACCGCTGAGACTTGTCGTAAGCCCGAGAGCGCTGGAAAATGATGTTGCGGAGATAAAAATCCGCTCTACCGGAGAAACGATCACCTGCCCCTTTGAGGAGTGCGTGGACAGGCTGAAGGAGATAATTGAACGATCGATAGAATAACGCGCTTCCGGACTAAGGGTGGGGTAAGGAGAAAATATGATGAGAAAAAAACGTATTTTATTACCGGTGGTGCTGTGCGCGCTGGCTGTTATTTCGGTGGCGCTCTTGGTTTCGTGCGTCGATAATACGGTGCCGCAGCCGAACACGCCTTCCGACAACAACAAACCGGCGGAGCTTCCGGAAGGGTTTTCAGAGGGCGCCGCGACCGTTGAAAATATGTCGGCGGAGCTTATCGGAGGCATAAATTCGGCGCTTCGCCCGGTGACGAACAAGCACCTCGGAGCGAACAATCCCAAGGCTTCGGCTTTTACCGAATGGCAGCTTTCCGTAAACGGTCGTGCCGCCGTTTTGAAGTTTTCGGTTGATTACGATTACGATAAATATATTGCCGAAGATGCCGACGCCACCCGCATGGCGGCGACGCTTCAATACGAAGGGGAATCCGCTCCCGAACTCGAAGTCTATTTTTATTCCGACGACAATTACATCGAGCACACCGCTTCCGACGGCGCCGTATCGGCAAGGAGCGGCGGAAAACTTTACTTTTCGCTTGCCGACGCGGATATTTTCATACCGTTGTACAATTCTGCGCTGACGAACATGCTGCCGATGAACGAGGTGAACGGCACTCTTATTTCGCAGGTGTTGGCGGCAAGTCTGAACTTTTCCGACCTCAAATACTTCTACCGCAACGATGAGGGGAGCAAGCGCACCAACCGCTACTCCGTCACGATAGATCTCAGAAAGACGCTTTCGAATCTTCTGGCGTATTTCGATAAATCTTCCGATTTGGAGAGCTATTTAAAACCCGTGGAAGAACTGATAACGGCGTTGTTCGGCGTAGACCCCGGGCGTCTCGAAAGCGAAATGCCCGCCACGAAATTAGAGGTCGCCTTCGAAACGACGGGAGCGCTGAGGACGGGCGCGGGCACCGGAAGATTAAGTGATATCTCCATAGAGCTTGACGTCGCCGCTTCCGATAAGACCGACACCCTTTTCGGCGGTAAAGCCTATAACATCAAGGCGGAAATGTTAAATTGCGAGGTAAAATCGGCGCTGATTTCCGATGAAGAGAAGCTTCCCTCCTCCGACAACCGGCGCTTCGATTCCTATTACGTATACGATGCGCGCGCGATGCACGTGGACGGGAAGATCCGTTATTTCGACACCGCTTCCCCCGTTTTCGAGGCAGGTAAGTATTACGATATCTCCCTTTCCTTCCAATATCGCGGTTTGGAGGATGACGATCCCGATTCTTCGGTCAGCATCGAAATTTCCGATCCCGACGCGGCGTATGTGCCGTTCAAACTCGAATACCTGAGCGGCAAATTTTCGATAGTGGCGATGGAAAAGAGCGGAGGAGAGATCGACACGCATACTTTTGAAGGTGTCGGGCACTTCAAGACTTTCCTCGAAGGGGTCATCGGTTCATTTGAAGCCAAGCACTCCATGAGCGTTATCGAAGCCGTTTCCTTTATTTTGGAACATATTCGCGTTTCGCATACCGAAAATTCTACTTTGGTATCCCTGATATGCAATGAGGATTTCTTCCTGGAAGCTCTCGGCTTCGGAGACAAGAAGGAAAATTCCGCCCATGACGCGTTGGATGAATTTATATATTATCTGCATGAAGGGTTTGTAAAGGCGGGCGGCACAGGTACCTTCCAAGACGCATTGAAGAATGCAGGTATCAACTTCGGTAAATATATCATCGAAGCGGAGTGCGAATTGAGTCTCGATATTTCCGGCAACTTTTTCGAACTCACCGACGAATTCGCGCCTTTGCGGGAGTAGTCGTCAAAAGCCGCAACCTTCGGAAAACGGAAGGGGATTCAGGACAATTTCAATTCCGGTAAACGGTTAACGGCAATTTAAAAGCGGCTGTAAGACAGCCGCTTTTTCCGTAGTCGCGATTTTAATGATTTCGGTCAGGAAAATTACTCCTCTACGGGAGTGATGACGACGTCGGACTCCTCAAAGGAGATATTCTTTTTGGAGAACACCTTCAACATGACTATTCTCACCAGCGCCGCAGTTCCGAAGCCGATGAAGTAACCGAAGGTGACGTCGGAAAGGTAGTGGGCGGCATAGACGATACGGCTCAGCGCCACCAGACCCGTGTAAACCATCGGCACCACCCAGAACAGCCACTTGATTTTTTTGTCCCTGAACCGCGGGAAGAGGTCGGGGAGGATTATAAGCGCGAAAGAGGCGGCTGCCGCCGAGGTGTGTCCCGAGGGGAAGGAGACGAAGGCGCCGTCATCGACGGCTTTGAAAAATTCAACGTATTCGTCGGTACGATATTCGGGCTTAAAGATCGTGTTTATCATGTACCACGGAGTAAATCCGTCATAGTTGTAATCGGGGTATTTTATAAGAAGGTCGACGGGGGCTTTGAAATCGCCGGGGGTCATGGTGCGGAAGCGTTGGCGCGCCCAGATGAACTTCATTATCTGCACGATGACGTTGGCTATAATGGCAGCAGCGGCAAGCGCCACGGCAAACCAAAACAGCTTTTTCATGGTTTTATCGGGGATCTTGGAGAATGCCAGAATAGTCAGCGTCGAGATTATCGCCGCGAAGAACGCCGCATATACCCATTTGTATTCCACCTCTTCGGAGAAGAAGTTTCCGATAAACCATACGCCTATCGCAACCAGATAGCCGACGTAAACGATTACGGCGCCGAGCACTTTTGTGAGGATATGCGTCTTCCTGTTGCTGCCGAAGCGTTGGAAGAACAGGATGCTGCCTGCGACGGGCGCGGCAAAGTAAGTCGGCATTTCGCCAAGGTTATCGAAAAACTGCGCGAAAAGGCTGCCGCGGTTGTACAA
>CALVTP010000009.1 GCA_944362765.1 uncultured Clostridia bacterium
GCTGTTGACGGAAATCGTTTTACTCTTGAAAATGCGGGAGAGTATACCGTAATATATCGCGCAGAGAGTTCGGCGTACAAAACAAATCTCGGCAATAACTCATACAGTGAATATGCTTTTACAGTCGTCTCCAAAGTCGGGGCAACGGTGCTTGCAAAATTTGAAGACGAAAGCGGCGCTCTCTCGTCGGGTACGGCAATTCAGGCAAGCAATATTACAGTCGGTACGTCATACGAACTAGCAGCGGAAAAGATGAAGACGATTGCGGATAACTTTTCAGTGATGAGCGTTTCTTATTTTGCAGAGAGCGGAGAGGAGGTAACTCCGGGCGGAAACGTCACGCTGTACCTGATGGCTGATATGACCTACGACCGCAATGAAATCGTCGTCTATCATTTAAGCGACGACGGAGAATTGACAAAAATCGATTGTTCGGGGTACGGCAGATACGTTAGGCTGCAAACGGATAAAACGGGTACGTTTATCATCTGTATACCGGGAGTTGCGTCTGTAATGCCGATGTGGGGGTATGCGGTCATTCTTGTCGTCTGCGTCCTTATAGTGGCTGCGGCGATCACAGTTACGGTCGTTTTCGTCCGCAAAAGGAAGAAAGCTAAGAAGACCCCGTGACGGGTTAAAATACGCGCGGAACGCTGTTTGACGGGGTTCGGAAGCGAGAAAGAATTGTTATTTCAAAGCGTAACAGCGGATATAATCGATTACAAACTCGGATTTGAAGGCGTTGCCGCCGGGGTTATCGGTGATCTGACCGCTCCAGGTGTATTTGTTGTCGGGGTTTGACGGGTTTCCCGAGTCATTTTCGCCCGCCACTTCGGTGGAGAGGACAAGAAATTCCGGAGCCGAAGAGGGGTGAAAGTCGGTTTCCCAGGTCAGCATGCCGTTCACGTAAAATTTGTAGCCGTTCTTGTCGAAATATACCCCGTAGGTATTGAAGTTTTCGTAAATATCGTTGCCGACGGCGTAGTAGGGGGAAGTTTCCGATTCGTGTTCCTCTTCGTAGCCCTCGGCGTGAATTGTGTGAAAAGCAGTGTTTTTGTATTTTTGGCTTTTGTCGGGATCGTCGTAGTAGGCGCCTTCGATTATGTCGATCTCGGTGCCGGCTCCGCCCGCTTTCATGTCCTGTGAATTCAGCCAAACGGCTCCCCATTGCCCTTGACCTGCGGGGAGTTTGCAGCGTGCCTCGACATATCCCTCCCTCATTTCGAAGGTGCCCCTTGTGACTATGCCGGCAGAGTACCAGCCTGCGCCGAATCTGCCGTCTTCCAGGTATTCTGTCGTGATGACGAGATTACCGTCGCGCACGGAGACCTGATTGATATCCCAATAGCCGCCGCGGCGTACGCCGTCTTCTTTGCTCGACCAGACTTCGGTGTTGAAGGTGTCGAATTCGTCGGCGAAAAGCAATTCGAACTTCGATAAATCTATCTTCTTGTCGGGGTCGGGCTTTTTGATGCAGCCGGTTAAAAATACCGCCGAGAGAGTCAAAATCAACAATCCTATAATAAAAGCTTTCTTTTTCATTTCAGCCCTCCCGAACGGTTTTTCTTAGATTATGATACTACACAATTCATTATAACGCAACTATAAAAACGCCCCCGCGTTTATGCGCCGGGGGGGTAAATGGATGAAAACAATCCAAAACGTGCGTTTAATAGAATTTTATAGTTATTTCTTCGGTGTCCTTGTCGCGTACGGCAACCGTCTCGGAGAAGTTTTGTGTGCCGCCTGCGGCTTGTATCGCCGCCTCTTCCTTTTTCCCGAGCTCGTTGGTGTTTATCGAGTTGCGGTAGACGACGAAGCGGGTATACAGGAACTCCGTAACCATATTCAGAAGCATGCTTATTGCAAGAACGAGATATTCGTTCCAGCCGATAGCCTCCAATTCGTTGCCGCCCCAAGTAGACAACGGGGTAAAGACGCAATAGTACAAAAACACCAAAAGCATCGCCTTCGGTACGTTTGCAGCCGATTTGAAGGTAAACTTTCTGTTGAAGGTGAAGTTCCAGATTACCGACAATACCAACGAAATAAGGTAAGGCAGCCAATAACCGACGCCCGTTTCGATACCTTTGAATGCAAGCTCATTCAAAATGGTGAAGGAAACTATCTGAATTATGCCCGCCGACGCGGACAGCAATACGAACTTCAGAACGCGGATACCTTCGTTGCGGCGTTTTAGTTTTATTTGTTCCGAGGTCAATTCGCGGTTGTCAACAGGGCTGTTTTCTTTTGCCATAAATAACTCCTCTGTTTATCCTATATAATATTATAGACCCGAACCGCTACTTTTGCAATATTAAAATAGGGGTGCTTTATATTTAAATTCGAAGTGCTTTTCCGTATTGCAATTTTATAAGGGTTGGTATATAATGTAAGTGAGGAAGTTTGTTATGAAAAAGATCCGTAAGGCGATAATTCCGGCGGCGGGCTTCGGAACGAGGCATTTGCCGATCACCAAAGCTATCCCGAAAGAGATGCTCCCGGTGCTGTCGCGTCCCGCGATCGACTACGTCATAGCCGAATGCGTGGCGTCCGGTATAGACAATATCTGTATCGTGCTTTCGAGAGCCAAGGAAGCCATCCCGGATTACCTCGACTGCAAGCCGGAGCTCGAAGCGGCGCTTATAAAAGCGGGAAAGCGGGATATGCTTGAGGCTGTCAACTTCTACGAAGGAAAGGCGAACTTCTGCTTTATCAGACAGCCCCAAATGAAGGGTACGGGAAACGCGGTGGAGCTATGCAAAGAATTCGTCGCAGGCGAGGACTTTGCCGTACTTTTCCCCGACGACGTCATCGATTCCGAAAAACCCGTCATCGGGCAGCTGACAGACGCCTATAATTCGACCGGAACGTCGATAGTCGGCGTTCAGAAGATGCCTCCCGAGAAGGCGAAGCTTTACGGCGTCGTAGTGCCCTCGGGGACGAAAGGCAGGTATTCCGCCGTCAAAGGCTTTGTCGAAAAACCTTCCGTGGAGAACATGCCTTCGTCGCTTACAAGCCTCGGAAGATTTATTCTGACGCACGACATTTTCGACTACATACCTCTTGTCAAACCCGTAGGCGCCGAGATAAGACTTCCCGACGCCATCGATATTATGGCAAAAAATCTCAGCGTTTACGCCTATGAATTCGAAGGGAAACGCTACGACATGGGCTCGGTGGAAGGTTTTATTCAAGCCAACGTCGCCTATGCAAAAAAGGATAAAAATCTGCTTAAAATAATTACGGACGAACTGAGCCGGGGATAGTCCCCGAAAGGATATTATGCCGATAGGATATACAAGCGATATAAGAAAGGTCATGCTGAAGGCGCGTGAACTTGCCGACCGCGCGGGCAGCCGCATCGCCGCGTCGGAGTATGTGTTAGGCGCTCTTTCAATAGTGGAAGGAACCTATGCTTTCGATATTTTTACGAGGCTTAAAACAGACAAAGCCGCCCTTTTAAACGAAGTTATGACATATGTCAACTCCTCATCGGAAAGGGTGCAGACCGACCAGGTGAGGCGCGCTTTTTCGTATGCAAGAACGGTAGCCGAGAAGATGGGTTACGAGCTTTTCGATACCCAGCACCTTCTTTTGGCGCTAGCGTGGGACATAAATACCGGCGCGGCGAAAATCCTCGAAAAATTCCATATTTCCTTTACCGATTTGAAATCCATCGTCGAGTCGATGTCCGCTAACGGCGTCGGAAAAGACGATGAGGGCGAGGAAGAACTCGATTTGCCGACCTTTTTAAGCGACTTTTTTTCCAAGCTTACCGACGCGGGAGGTCCCGAGCGGCATGAATTCTTTTTCAGGACGGATGAGCCGCGAGAAAAGCGTACGAAGGACGAGAAAGAAGAATCCGACGACATCGGAACGGATATAACCGAACGCGCCCGCGAGGGGGCGTACGACCCCGTCATCGGCAGGGAGAAGGAAATAGATATGATAATGCGGGT
This sequence comes from uncultured Clostridia bacterium, assembly GCA_944362765.1. Taxonomy (GTDB): domain Bacteria; phylum Bacillota; class Clostridia; order Christensenellales; family DTU072; genus Stercoripulliclostridium_A. The sequence goes on from CALVTP010000009.1 coordinate 3,963, forward strand.
ATTGACCCGCCGCACAAAAAACAACCCCATACTCATCGGGGAACCGGGAGTCGGCAAGACCGCCGTCGTCGAAGGACTGGCACAGGCAATCGTCAAAGGGCAGGTTCCCGATTTATTGAAAGATAAGCGTATTTTCGGCTTGGATGTCGGATCTTTGGTGGCGGGCACCAAGTTCAGGGGCGAGTTCGAAGAACGCTTCAAAAAATTTTTAAAGCGCATCGACGACGGAAAGACCGTGCTTTTCATCGACGAAATGCATATGATAATGACCACCGGCTCCAACGATGAGTCGGGGACAACCATCGCAAATCTTATAAAGCCCATTCTCGCACGCGGCGATATCCCGACTATCGGAGCTACTACGATGGACGAATACCGCAAACATATCGAAAAGGACGCCGCGCTTGCAAGGCGTTTCAAACCGATAGTCATCGAACCGCCTTCGGCAGAGGATACGGTCAGGATTCTGGAAGGACTGCGCCCGCGCTACGAGGATCACCACAAGGTGAAAATTACCGACGGCGCGCTGAAAGCGGCGAGCGAGCTCTCCGACAGATACATTGCCGACAGGTTCCTTCCCGACAAGGCGATAGACGTCATAGACGAGGCTGCAAGTAAAATGCGGGTGGCGTCTCTTATAACACCGCCGGAGATATTGAATCTCGAAAAAGAGAAAAAACTTTTGAACGACTCTATATTGCAGGCGACAAAGAGCGAGGACTTCGTAAAAGCGGGAAATCTCAAAAAGGAGCGCGACGAAATAAATAACGATATCCGCTCCCTGCGCGAAAAGTGGGGACAGGACTTATCGGGCGGCTTGTTGACCGTCGACGAAGAGGCGGTAGCGGCGATAGTTTCGGAGTGGACGGGTATACCCGTCAATAACCTGACCGAAGAGGAAAGCGAAAGGCTGCTGCGCCTCGAAGACGAACTTAAAAAACGCGTTATCGGGCAGGACGAGGCTGTCACCGCCGTAGCAAGGGCGATAAAGCGTGCGCGCGCCGGTTTGAAGGATCCCAAAAAACCGATAGGGACGTTCATGTTTTTGGGTCCGACAGGCGTCGGGAAGACGGAGCTCAGCAAGGCGCTTGCCGAAAAGATGTTCGGGAACGAAAATATGCTTATCCGTATCGATATGAGCGAATACATGGAAAAGATAAACGTCTCGCGGCTTATCGGTTCGGCTCCCGGATATGTCGGTTACGAAGAGGGCGGTCAACTTACCGAAAAGGTGAGAAGAAAACCTTATTCCGTCGTCCTTTTCGACGAGATCGAAAAGGCGCATCCCGACGTTTTCAACCTGCTGTTACAGGTGCTTGACGACGGTCAGCTGACGGATTCGCACGGCAGGACGGTTTCTTTTAAAAATACCATTATCATCATGACTTCGAATATCGGTGCAAAAGATATCGCCGGTATGAAGAGAGTAGGTTTCGGCGGCTCTACGAAGCTTATCGACAACGATTACGAGGCAATGAAGGAAAAGCAGTTGGCGGCGCTGAAGCAGGCGATGAATCCCGAGTTCATCAACCGTATCGACGACATCATCATTTTCCGGCGTCTGGACGAGCGATCGCTTAAAAGTATCGCCGTCATTATGATGGACGAAGTATTGAAACGGCTTGCCGAAAAGGACATCAGGCTTACCTATACCGAAGATGTCGTCAAATATCTGTTGGAAAACGGCACCGATCTCGAGTACGGCGCAAGACCTTTAAGACGTGCGGTACAGCGCGTTTTCGAGGATAAGCTGAGCGACGAAATCATTTCCGGACGTATACACCGCGGTTCGGACGTCCTTGTGGGCGTCGAGAACGGCGAAATAGTATTTAAGCCGCAGGAAGAAAATAAACCCCGACAAGGAGGTACAATATGAAAATAGAACTCGTTTCCAAAAATTACAATGAGGGCATGAGGCTCGTCAACGTAATCGAAAAGAAGCTCGGAAAACTCGACAAATATTTTTCGGGCGATGCGGACGCGCTTGTAAAACTAAGTACCGTCGGGAACGATAAGTTCACGATGGAAATAACCGTTCGCTTCGGCGGATACATCGCAAGAGCGGAAGTTACCGGCAGTAACATGTACGATAATATCGACCTTATTTTGCCGAAGCTCGAAAAACAAATCGCCCGCTTCCGCGACAGAATGAATTCCAAGATGCCCAAAAAGGCGCTTCCGTTAAAAGTCGACGTCGAGGAGGCGGCTCCCCGCGAAGAGTACGGAAATGTCGTTAAAGAGAAGCACTTCGACATTTCCATAGTCACTGTCGACGAAGCCATTGCCGAAATGGAGCTCCTCGACCACGACTTTTATGTCTTTGTCAACGCCGAAAACAACAAAGTTTCCGTCGTCTATAAACGTCATGACGGCGATTACGGTCTGATAACTCCGGAGTATTAATAAATATCTGATATGAAGATCGGCATATCTACGGCGTCCTTCTTTACAAGAAGTGAAACCGAAGACACCTTGAACCTCATACAGGATATGGGGTTCGAGGTGTGTGAAGTGTTTCTGACGACCTTCCGCGAATACCGGAAGGAGTTCGTCGACTTGTTGGCGGAGCGGAAAAAGAACATTAAAATCTACTCCGTACATACCTTAAATCAGCAATTCGAGCCGGAATTGTTCAACAAGTGGCAGCGCACCCGCGAGGACGCCGAAGAGTTTTTCCGTGAGATCGTTTATGCCTGCAAGGCGTTGGACGCCGATTATTACACCTTCCACGGTTTGCCGAGACTTAAACGCACTCCGTACATTATCGACTACAAATGGATAGGCAAGCGGCTTGGGGAATTGAACGAAGAAATGTGTGCGCTGGGGGCGCATGCGAAAATCGCCTACGAAAACGTGCACTGGACTTTTTTCGATTCTCCCGAGTTTTTGGAGCGGCTTTCGGAGTACTACGATACTCCGGTGACGCTCGACATAAAACAGGCGATGCAGTCCAATCACCCGTTGGAGGAATATCTGAGGGTGATGAAGGGGAAATTGGTCAACGTCCACCTTTGCGATTGGCATGCCGACGGTAAACTTGCCGTTCCGGGGAAAGGGGTATTCGATTTTACCGACTTTTTCAGAAAACTTCTCGATATGGGCTATGACGGACCCTGTCTTATGGAGCTGTATGCGGGGAACTATTCCTCCTATGACGAGGTGTGGGAAAGCTATGAGTTCCTTCAAAATTGTCTGGAAAACGCTAAAAAAGGATGATAATCTTAAATTCAAATTAAGGAGAGATAAATTTTTATGGTCACATCGAAAGACAAAACGCCGGACATAAAGTTCGACTACAACAATATGATGTCCGCATACATCGGGGAAGAACAGGGTATCACCTATGACGAGCTCCGCATGACGAGAAACGCAGCGCTTGACGCTTACAGCTATTTCCGCTTAAACCGCGGCACGGGCTGGATGGGTTGGGCGGAACTGCCGTACAACCAGGACGAAATCGTAAAGGATATTTTAAGGACTGCTAAAATCGTCAGAAGAAATTGCGAGGCGTTCGTCGTTTTGGGAATAGGGGGTTCGGCTTTGGGACCGATGGCGGTTTTCCAGGCGCTTTGCCACCTGAGACACAACGAACTCGGCAAAAGACAGCGCAAAGCTCCGAAATTTTATGTTGAGGACAACGTCGACCCCGAAAGAATGGCGTCCCTTCTCGATATCCTGGATCTCGACAAGACGGTATTCAACGTCATAACGAAGTCGGGCTCCACCTCCGAAACGATGAGTCAATACCTCATCATAATGAATATGTTGAAGGCTCGCTATGGCGACAAAGCTGCCGAACACATCATCGCCACCACAGACGCCCAAAAGGGGAATCTCGTAAAGCTTGCCGAGAAAGAGGGCTTCAAAACCTATGTCGTTCCAGACGGTGTAGGCGGAAGATTCAGCGAATTATGTCCGGTAGGGCTGCTTCCCGCGGCGGTTTTGGGCATCGATATAAAAGAGATGCTTCGCGGAGCGAGGCAGATGGATCGCCATTGCAGAAGGTCGGATTTTAAATCCAATCCGGCATTGGTAGCGGCGGCGCTTTCGGTGATATCGATGAAAAAAGGGAAAAATATCTCCGTCATGATGCCGTATGCCGACTCTTTGAAGCTGATGGCGGACTGGTATTGCCAGCTCTGGGCGGAGTCACTCGGGAAAGCCGTCGATCTGAACGGAAACACCGTCAATGCAGGGCAGACTCCCGTAAAAGCGCTCGGAGTCACCGACCAACACAGTCAGATACAGCTGTATACCGAAGGGCCCTTCGATAAAGTCGTTACTTTTATCGCAGTCGAAAAATACCGCTCCGAAGTACAGATCCCCGGCGGGTGTGAGGACTTTCCGAATGTCTCCTTCCTTTCCGGGCACACGCTTAACGAACTCATCACCGCCGAGATGGATGCGACGGAGTACGCGCTGACCAAAAACCACCGCCCCAACGCCAAGATAATACTTCCCGAAGTCAACGCCAACACAATAGGACAGCTGATGTTCTTTTTCATGATGCAGACGGCTTACGCCGGGAAAATGCTTAATATCGACACCTTTAATCAACCGGGGGTGGAAGAAGGGAAGAACGCCACGTACGCGCTGCTCGGCAGAAAAGGTTACGAGGAAAAGGCGGCGGAGCTCAATTCGAGACCCGTTAAAAGCGAGGATTTCATCGTCTGATGCTGGAGCTTGAAGGCGTCGAAAAAAGCTATCTTTACGGCGCAAAAGCGCTGGAAGACATAAGTTTTACTATAAAAACCGGGGAGCGGATTTCGCTCCTCGGCGGCATAGGTTCGGGAAAGACCACTCTCGTCAAGACGATTGCGGGGATACTCATTCCCGAAAAAGGGCGCATTTTATTGGACGGAAGAGACATAACCGAACTCCCTTCCAAGTTCCGCGGCGTGCGCGCCGTTTACGACAAAGAAGGCTTTTTCAAAAGACGCACCTTGGCTTATAACATTGAATATCCGTTAAAAATCAGAAAATTTCCCAAAAAAAACAGAAAAATTGCCGCTTTGAAAGCTGCCGAAGAATTCGGCTTTGCCGCGTTCACGGACGATTATGTTTTCAGACAGGACGCCGAAACGTTGGTGAGAGCGGCGCTTTCAAGGGTCACCCTTTACGGCGCGCGGTTAAATCTCTACGACAATCCTTTTTCTCAACTGACGGGGGCGGAGAGAAAACTCGTTTTCCTTGAGCTTCTTCCGAAACTTCCCGACTCCGAAACGTCGATGTTCTTAACCGATTCCCCCGAGGAAGCCTTTCAGTTTTCCGAAAAAGCTTACTTTCTTCATGACGGGAAAATTGTCGATTTCGGGTCACCGGAACACTTTGAAAGGGAGCCCGAATCGTTATTCTCCGATAAATACCTGAATCTTGAAAGGAATTTTTCCGAGTTTGAGACTTCGGACGGGGTTATAAATTTTTACGGCAGAAAGATTGCTGTCGACGCCGCTTCTAAGCTCGTAACCGCATCCTTTACGCTTTCGGAGCAGGACGGGGAGAAGTTTTTCGGTACCTTGGAGTACGGTTGGTTCGGGCGGTGTTTTTATCGCTCCCGGGAGGGTCTGAACGCCGGTTTTTCGGAAGGCATGGCGGCTCCCGATTTCGACTCGTTGAGGATTTATGACTCCGTCTCCGGAAATCCGCTTGCGTTCGCGTTCAAATCGATTGACTTTTAAATTTTTAAGTGGTATTTTATAGATAAGGTAGAACCTGAATCGATGTTAGTTCGGAGAGGAAGCCAAAAACCTGCCAGATAATTCGGGTATAGTTTTTCAGCTGCTCCTTCGGACGAAAGGAGTTTTTTTATGAAAAAATTAGCAATCGTAGGCGTAATTATTACTAACAGAACTATCGTGCCCGAAGTTCAATCCGTGCTTTCCGATTTTGGCGATATTATTATCGGCAGAATGGGCGTTCCCGACAAAGCCAACGGCATTAACGCTATCGCGCTTATCGTCGAAGGGGAGAACGAGCAGCTTTCCGCGCTCACCGGGAAACTCGGCAGATTGGATTCCGTATCGGTTAAGTCCGCCGTTACTTCCGTTGAAATTAAATAGTTACTCTATCCTGAAAAATATATATACTAATATCCGGAGGCAAATATGAAGAAAAAATTTCTTATGACATTGGCTGCGCTGGTGCTTATCGTTTGTTTAAGCGCAATTGTGCTTGCGGGCTGCGACGATAAAGAAAAAGACGAAGCGATTGCGATAAACGTCATAGTGCCCGACGGCTCGCCAGCCATAGCTTTGGCAAAGATGATCAACGATAACGACGCTCCCGAGGGTTACAAAATCAACTATCGGATAGTGGAAGGCGCAACGAATATCGGTACAAGTATCGCGCAGGGCTCCGCCGATGTGGCGATCGCTCCTACCAATCTTTTGTCGACAATTTATAACAATACCGGCTCGGGCAAGCTTGTCGGAACAATCGTGCAAGGAGCGCTGTATATGGTCGGCAAGACCGCGCTTCCGGGAGATACGACCGCCGAGAAGCTGGCTTCGCTGAAGGGAAAAGTCGTATATAATATCGGGCAAGGCGCAACACCCGACCTCACATTTAAGTACATTCTCGAACACTTTGATATCGAGTACGCAAACACAGCCGAGCCTACCGCGGATCAAATCGGGCTGCAGTACGTAAACAGCGGTTCGGAGCTTATTCCTTTATTGAAACAAGGAAAAGCTCAGTTCGGAGTTTTGGGCGAACCTGCCGTTTCTAATGCCAACTCCAATGCGGGAACTCAAACGGTTTTGGACATTCAGGAACTTTGGAAAGAGGTTACGGAATCCCAAAACGCAGGTTTTCCGCAAGCGGGACTTTATATCGTCAACAAATATCTCTCAGGAGAACATTGGGCTTTGATTGATTGGATAAAGGAGAAAATGGTTGAAGCCGGCTCCTGGGCTGTCGGAAATCCTTCCCTCGTTTCTCAAATAATGGTTGAAAACGGCTCCGCTTCATTAAACGGTCTGACCGCAGAGAAGATAGCGGGTTGCAATATCTCTTGGATTTCCGCCACCGACTCAAAGAAGTCTATGAATCAATATCTCGGGGCTCTTTACTTATTTGACCCGAAGACAATCGGCGGACGTCTCCCCGATGACGGCTTCTATTATGTCGGATAACCGAAAAAGTCTGAAAAAACTGTTTACGGAAAACCGCATTTTCGGAAACGTCGTCTATCCCGTAGCAGGGATAGGCGTCGTTTTGCTTATCTGGCATCTTGCAGCGCTTTTTATCGGGGTAGAGATGGTTTTACCTTCTCCGGGGAGAGCTTTCGAGGAGTTTTTCACGCTGCTTACCGAGGAGGAATTTTGGGTATCGATAGGGAACACGCTTTTAAGAACGCTTGTGGCTTTTGCTTTGGCGTTTGCGGTGGCGGCTCTCACTTCTTCGCTTTCGGTGTTTGTTTCTCCCGTAGGAAGAGCGCTTTCCCCGATAATAACGATTTTGCGTTCCGTCCCGACGATGTCGATAATTCTGATAGCGATAATAGCTTTCAAACCTACCGAATCGCCTGTTTTAGTGACTTTTTTAATCAGTTTTCCTCTTCTTCACGCCGCCTTTTTTCATGCGCTTTCGGAAGTCGACCCTTATTGCGTCAATATGAGTAAGGTGTTTAAAGTGCCCGTCGCCAAAAGAATTTTCGGATTATACATTCCCGCAATCCTCCCGGACGTCTTTTCAGCCACGGGCAGCAACATCTCGCTTGCTTTGAAGGTTATGATAGCCTCGGAAGTGCTGGCGCAGACCTTCGAATCTGTGGGAGTTGCGATGCAGATAGAGCGCATCTATCTGAATACGGCGGGACTTATGGGCTGGACTATTGCGGCGATAATTTTAAGCTTCGTATTGGAATTTATCGTGAAAATTCTCTCGAAACTTGTATTGAGGTGGAAATGAAACTCAAATCGATTTATAAAAGCTACGGCGATATAAGCATTTTCGAGGACTTTTCGATAGAGTTCGAAGAGGGGAAGACCGTCGCGGTAATGGGCGCTTCCGGAGTTGGGAAAAGTACCCTTTTGAATATTATTACCGGGCTTACCGATTTTTCCGGCACGGTTGATACAAAAGGGGAAATTTCCGTAGTATTCAGCGAGCCGGCTCTTCTTAAAAACCTGACTGTCGAGGAAAATCTTCGGTACGCGGTGGCGCACGCCTATCCCGATAAAAAGCAATTGGCTGCAGGAATCGAAGCGGTATTAAACTCCGTCGAGCTTTGGGACAGAAGGAAGGCGTATCCCGGGGAACTCTCCACCGGCATGGCGCAGCGCGTTCAGCTGGCAAGGGGATTTTTGTTTCCTTCCGACTATCTTATAATGGACGAAGCGTTCAGGGGGCTGGATACGGCTTTGAAAATCAGATTGAGGAACTACTTTTTGAAATTGAACGCCGAAAAGCCGAAGACCGTTATCATGTTCACGCATGAATTGGACGACGCTCTTTTCCTTGCCGACAGATTGGTATTATTAGAATCCCGACCCGTAGAAATAGCTTTGGACAGACGTATAGCCCTAAATAAAGAGCGCCGCACCTACTCTTCGCCCGAGATAAACCGCATAAGAGAGGCGTACATGCGGAGAGCTGTAAAATAAGTTTTTATTTTCCGTCAGCCGCGCTCTTTCAGCTTCGTCACATTGCGCTTTTTACAACGCTTCCTCTTTTAATTGACTTTAATTTATAAATAAAGTATTATTAAATCATGATAATTTTGGGTATCGACCCGGGGTACGGCATAGTCGGCTTCGGAGTCGTCGAAAAGACGAATTCCAAACTCAGGACGATAGCCTACGGCGCCATTGAAACGCCGAAAGTTTCTCGTTTTCCGGTTCGGCTGAAATTCATAGGGGAGAAGATAGCGGAACTCATCGAAAGATATCGTCCGGATGCTGTAGCGGTAGAGGAGCTGTTCTTTCAGAACAACCAGAAGACAGCTATAATGGTGGCGGAAGCGCGCGGAGTGGTGCTGTATACAGCCGAGTCCAGCGGTACGCCGCTTTACGAATATACGCCGATGCAGATAAAGCAGGCGGTGACGGGTTTCGGAAGAGCCGATAAAAAACAGATCCAGCAGATGGTGAAGTTGCTTTTAGGCTTGGAGACCGTCCCTAAACCCGACGACGCCGCAGACGCTTTGGCTGTCGCCGTCACCCATGCGCAAACCAATACCCGAATGGGTAATTTCGGAGTGAGATAATGTTTTCTTATATTCGCGGAAGGCTCACCGAAGCCAATGAAAATCAAGTCACGCTCGAAACGGGCGGAATAGGCTACTCTATCACCGTTTCCGGCAATACGGCATCCAAACTTCCTCTTCCGGGAACCGATACGATGCTTTTTCTTTATTTGCAGGTACGTGAAGACGAAGTCGGATTGTACGGCTTTATCAACCGCGAAGAGAAGGAAATGTTTTTAAAACTCATTCAGATTTCAGGTATCGGGCCGAAGGCTGCTGTCGGTATTTTGTCGGGCATGACTCCCGATAAATTGGCTATCGCTATAGTAACCGCTGACGTCAAAGCCATTTCACGGATAAAAGGAGTCGGAAAGAAAACCGCAGAAAGAATGGTGTTGGAACTGAAAGAAAAACTTGCCGCAGAAGACATCGAATTTTACGGCAGCAGCGATGAACCCGGCGGTTTGATGCAGGACGCGATAAACGCGCTGAGAACTTTGGGATTGACTCAGGCCGAAGCCGTAAAAGCCGTCGAACCTGCGATGAAAGAGGCAAGTACTTTGGAAGACGTCATCAGAAATGCGCTTAGGAGGATCAATTCGTGAGCGACGATTACACAAATTTCAACTACGGATACGGCGGCGAAGAGCGTATTACCGACGGGGAACTCCTTCCGACAGACGAAAACGAAAATATTTTACGCCCGACAAGTCTCGACGAATACGTCGGGCAGGACAAGATAAAGGAAAACCTGCGCGTATTTATTCACGGAGCCAAAGCCAGAGGCGAAGCGTTAGATCACGTTTTGTTGTACGGGCCTCCCGGGCTCGGGAAGACGACTTTAAGTAAAATAATCGCCAACGAAATGGGGGTTGAGATAAAGTCCACCTCCGGTCCCGCTATCGAAAGGAGTGCCGATCTTGCGGCGAACCTCACTTCTTTAAGCACAAATTCCGTGTTGTTTATCGACGAGATCCATAGGCTCAATCACACTTCCGAAGAGCTCCTTTACCCGGCGATGGAGGATTTCAACGTCGATTTCATGCTGGGACAGGGTCCTTCGGCAAGGAGTATAAAGCTTAAGCTTCAACCTTTCACTTTGGTGGGGGCTACGACAAAAGCCGGCAATATTTCGGCGCCTTTAAGGGATCGTTTCGGCATAATTTGCAGGTTGGAGTTGTATACCCCGGTCGAACTCGGGAGAATTGTCAGGCGCTCCGCCTCTATTCTGAACGTCGACATAGAAGACAAAGCATGCGTCGAAATCGCCTCCCGCTCCCGCGGCACGCCGCGTATTGCCAACAGGCTTTTAAAACGGGTCAGGGACTTTGCCGAATACGAAAACTCTTCCGTCAATCTGAGAATAGCAAAACTTGCTCTGGACAGGCTGGAAGTTGACGGACTGGGACTTGACAATGTTGACAGAAACATTCTTCTTACGATAATAGACAAGTTCGACGGCGGACCCGTGGGCGTCGATACTCTGGCTGCGGCTACAGGCGAAGAGTCTGCCACAATAGAGGACGTCTACGAGCCTTATCTTATGCAGCTGGGATTTATCCAGCGCACTCCTCGCGGCAGAATTTGCACAAGGCGCGCCTACGAACACCTCAAAATTCCGTATGTCGTAGATGAAAGAACCAATTTATTCAATTGGAAAGAGGAATTAAAGGACGATGAGTGAACCCGTAAATATCTACGACACCGCGTCGTACGGTTATAATCTTCCGGAGGAGCTTATCGCGCAATCGCCCGCGGAACCCCGCGATTCTTCGCGGCTGATGTATTACGACAGAGCCTCCGATACGTTGCAGCACCTCATATTCAGGGATATCGCGGATATATTGAAACCCGGCGACGTGTTGGTTATAAACGACACGAAAGTAATTCCGGCAAGATTGTACTCTTATAACGAAAAGGGCAGGCAATTCGAAGTTTTATTGTTAAAACGAATCGATTATAAACGCTGGGAATGCCTGATAAAACCTGCAAAGAAGTTAAAAATCGGCGGAGAATTGGTCGTAAACGAAGAGTTGAAACTGCGCGCCGTTGCCGTACACCCGGAGGACGGAGTCAGAGAAGTGGAATTCGAATTCGAGGGCGTTTTCGAGGATATACTTTCGCGGGTCGGCAACGTCCCTCTGCCTCCGTACATAACCGAAAAATTGGACGATCCTTCAAAATATCAGACCGTTTATGCGGACGAGCCCGGATCTGCCGCCGCACCAACCGCAGGACTTCATTTTACCCCGGAACTGATGACCAAATTGGAAGAGCGCGGCATAAAGTTCGTCAGAGTTCTTCTTCACGTCGGTCTAGGTACTTTCCGACCCGTAAAGGCGCACAATATCCTGGAACACAAAATGCATACGGAATACTATAAGGTCACCGAAGAAGCCGCGGAGAGCATCAACAAAGCCTTGTCCGAAGGCAGAAGGGTGATCGCCGTAGGCACGACATCGGTAAGGACGTTGGAATCGGCGGCAAAAGACGGAAAAGTATGCGCCGGCGAAGACAATACGGATATTTTCATTTATCCCGGATACGAATTTAAGATCGTAAAAGGTTTGATCACCAATTTTCATCTGCCCGAAAGCACTCTGATTATGTTGGTTTCGGCTTTTATGGGGCGCGAAAAGACGTTGGAATTATATAATACCGCAGTCAGAGAACAATACAGATTTTTCAGCTTCGGCGACGCCATGATGATACTATAAAATAAAAATTATGTCGATGTTCAGATATGAAGTTGTAAAAGTATGCAGACAATCGGGCGCCAGAATAGGTCGCTTTTACACGCCGCACGGAGTTATCGAGACGCCTGTCTTTATGCCCGTAGGCACCAAAGCCACCGTTAAAAGCCTTTCACCCGAGGAGGTAGAAGAGGCAGGGAGCCAAATTTTACTTTCCAATACCTATCACCTGTATTTGAGACCGGGACACGAGATAGTCAAAAAGGCGGGCGGGCTTCATGATTTCATGAACTGGCATAAACCGATACTCACAGATTCCGGCGGTTTCCAGGTTTTTTCACTCTCCGAAACGCGAAAAGTCACCGAGGAGGGAGTAACTTTTTCCTCGTTTATCGACGGCAGCAGACACTTCATGACGCCCGAAAAGTCGATGGAAATCCAAATGGCTTTAGGCTCCGATATAGTTATGGCGTTCGATGAGTGTTCCGCGGCAGGCGTCGACTTCGGATACGCCGAAAAAGCGATGCTCAGAACAGAAAATTGGCTTAAAAGAAGCTACTCCGCGATGACATCCGAGCACCAGATACTGTTCCCGATAATTCAGGGAAATATGTATCCGGAGCTACGGATTGAGTCGACAAAACGGTCACTTCCTTATGCTCAATGCGGTATTGCGATAGGGGGACTTTCGGTAGGTGAACCCAAGCCCGTCATGTATGAAATGCTGGACGTTTTGCGGGAGCATTACCCCGAGAATATGCCTCGTTATCTGATGGGAGTGGGCTCTGCCGACTGCATAATAGAAGGCGTCATCCGAGGAATAGATATGTTCGATTGCGTGCTTCCGACAAGGACGGCAAGAAACGGTACGGCAATGACGTTCAAAGGCAATCTCACCATCCGCAACGCTAAGTACAAAGAGGATTTCACTCCCGTCGAGGAGGATTGCGATTGTTATTGTTGTAAACACTACACCCGCGCTTATGTCCGTCACCTTATAAACACCGACGAAATTTTCGGCGGAAGACTTCTCAGCATTCACAACATCCGGTTTTTGCACAGATTTGTCGCGAAAATAAAGGAAGCCATCATGAACGACAGACTTCTGGACTTCCGAGACGAGGTGTTGAAGGAACTTCAATCGGGTGAAAACGGTTAGTACCCGGGCTTCTGTTCGGGCTTTTGTCGGACGGCGGAAAAAATAGCGTAAATACTTATTAATCGCTTGATTTTTTGTCCTTCGTTGTGATAAAATCATCAATAGCCTGAATCGGCAGTAAATTTAAGGAGTTAATGCTTATATGAATTTTAATATGATTGCGGCGTCGGCAGATGGTGGCAGCTGGTATATTTGGATAATTCTGATCGTCGTCTTTGTCGGTATGATTTTGATGACCGTTATTCCCCAGCGCAAACAGAAAAAGAAAATGCAGGAAATGATGTCCTCGATGGAAGTCGGCGACAAGATAATGACCATCGGCGGTTTCATCGGAACCATTGTCGAAATCAACACCGATAACGATCGCTTTACCGTCAATGTAGGTAGCGAGGACGCCCCGGTAAATGTCGTTATTGTCAGAAATGCCGTCAGAACCAAACTATAAAGCTTTACCGCTCGGTCATTAACTGAAATAATTAAAACGCCGCCCATCGGACGGCGTTTTTCGATGATAAAATTTTATATTAAACCAATGTCGTTGCGGCTAAACTCTTTGTTTTCCGGTGTTGACGGCGATTATCCCCGAGACCGCGCCCATGACTATTCCCAAAACGGCGTCGGTTATTCCGAATGCGCCCGATATCGTTCCGCCCGAAATAAGGAAAATAAATACCGAAATCAAAGTATATATAAGACCCGCGATCGCTCCTTTCGGTACGCCTTTATTTTTATAGCGAATACCGATAATGGCGCCGAACAGGAGACTTAAAACCTTTATAACCTGATTGATTGGCATTATTATGCCGTCGGGAACGGCGACCAGTTTTACTATTATACCGAATATCAAAACCGCCGCAAGCGTTATTATTATCGATACAAGGCTCATCCGGAAAATATCTTTCAGAGTTTCTTTGTCGAAAAGGCTCTTTAAACGTAATGTTTTTGCTTTCATAATCCCTCCATAAAAGAAAATATGCAACCGAGTACGGGGATATGCTTGATTTTTCCGCGGTGACGGTTTATAATAAATTGAAAAGAATTTACGGAGGTTAATATGAAACATATCGAAACCGTTACCAAGAAGACTTTGATCCCCACCCGTGAAATCGGCTGCGGCGAGTGCCAGGCCAGCTGCCAATCGGCTTGCAAAACCAGCTGCACCGTCGGAAACCAGGCTTGCGTCAAAGAGGAAAAAGTTCACGTAAAAGGCGCCGAAGAAGACAAATAATTTAAAATATTAATGGTTCACACATTTGTTTATCGACACAAGGGGAACCCCCTTTATTTTGTGTGGGACATAGAAAGCGGCAGTCTGTATAATGTGGATGATGTCGCTTTTTTATGCGCAAAAAAGAGGTACGGTTTGCTTTCCGCGGAAGAGGAAAAAGCTTTTTCCGATTCGGATAAAAAGGACGTTTCCGAGATAAACGCCTCTTTTGACGAATTGGAAGGGGAGGGGGCGCTGAACGCACCGCCGCTTATAAAAGAATTCAAAAAACGCACCGGTGCCGTCAAGGCGATGTGCCTTCACATCTGCCACGATTGCAATTTGAGATGCGAGTATTGCTTTGCTTCCGGAGGAACTTACAACACTCCCCGCGACTATATGAGCGCCGAAGTCGGCAAAAAAGCCATCGATTTTCTGATTTCCAATTCGGGAGATATCAAAAATCTCGAGGTCGATTTTTTCGGCGGAGAGCCGTTGATGAACTTCGACGTAGTCAAACAAATCACCGCTTACGCCAAGGAAGAAGCCGCAAAAAAAGGGAAACGCTTCAGCTTTACGATGACTACCAATTGCCTTTTATTGAACGAAGAGGCAGGGAATTGGCTGAACGAGGAAATGGACAACGTCGTTCTTTCCATAGACGGACGGGAGAGTGTTCATAACGAAGTAAGACATACCGTTTCCGGGAAAAACGCCTATCCCGCCATTGTAAGAAACTCCTTGGAGTTCAGAAAGATAAGAGGGGATAAAAAGTACTACGTTCGCGGCACTTTTACGGCAAAAAACCTTGATTTTACCGAAGACGTCATCGCGCTTAACGATCTGGGCTTCGACCAGATATCGATGGAACCCGTGGTGCTTCCCGAAGAAGACCCCATGGCGATAACCCGCCTTCACATCGACAGGATAAAAGCCGAGTACGACAGGCTCGCCGAAGTGTATCTTGAAAGAAGGAAGGGCGGCAAGTGGTTTAACTTTTTCCATTTCATGCTCGATCTCGACCACGGACCGTGCATTCATAAGCGGCTGACGGGCTGCGGCGCGGGCACCGAATATCTTGCCGTTTCTCCGACGGGGGAAATCTATCCCTGCCACCAGTTTGTCGGACGAAGCGAATATCTGATCGGGAATGTCGGAGAAGGTATTTTAAATCCTGAGGTTCGCGAGCGTTTTTCGGGGTATACGGTTTTGAAAAAAGCACATTGCGCCGATTGTCCCGCCAAGTACTATTGCGGAGGCGGCTGTGCAGCCAATGCGCTCAATTTCTCCGGAAGACCCGACGGACAATACGAAGTAGGCTGCGAGCTTCAGAAAAAGCGCATGGAAGTCAGCCTTGCCATACAATTTATAGAACGAAACGGGCTGTAACGATACAAATCCCGGATTGATCCGGTAAGAGGCTCAAGCCGCGCTCCGGCGCGGCTTTTCAATATCGGGTCGGACATCATCAACGCCTTTTTATTATATATATAAGAAAATCGGTTGACTTAACTTTTCCGAAGCTTTATAATAACTAAGACTAATGCTACGGAGGCATACTGTGACTAAGAAAAAAGCCATTGTCATTGCGGTTATACTTGCTGTAGTAATAATCACTTTGGCATTGTTCATCTTCCCGCTTAACGGCGAAGACTCCTTTAAAATCGGCAACTCGAATTACGATTTTTATTGGGCGTCCAAGGCGTTGAGACTGGGTCTTGACCTCGAAGGGGGAATGTATGTCGTCTATCAGATGGATCTGGAGGGCGTGGAAGACCCCGACGAAGCCATTGAAAGTACGATTGCAAACCTTGAATCGATTCTCGTTTCCAACAACTACACCGAAGCCACCGTTACCCGTCAGGGGAGCGACATGCTGAGAGTGGAAGTTCCCGCCGTTCAAAATACCGAAACTCTAATGAATTTGTTGGGCGAACCCGCCGAATTGGAATTCAGAGATTCCGAGGGCTCGGTATTGATCGAGGGCAGCAAGCATCTCGAAAACGCGTCCGCTTCGTTGTATAACGGCTCTTATGCGATCAGCCTCGAGTTTAATGCCGAAGGCACCGCCGCTTTTGCCGAAGCCACGCAAAACAACGTCGGAAAGACTCTCGGCATCTACATTAACGGCGAAGAGATCATGTCGCCCACCGTCAATACCGCGATTACCGACGGACAGGCGGTCATCACCGGCAACTACACCTATCAACAAGCCAATCAGATAGCGACGCAGCTCAGAGCAGGAACCTTTGCGGTCTCCCTTGAACCGATATCCATTCAGACTATCGGCGCAACGCTCGGTGAAGGCGCGCTGAACGCCAGCATAATCGCCGCCGTAATAGGTATCGCCGCGATCATTATCTTTATGATAGTGATGTATAAAGGACTCGGTATTCTTGCCTCCTTTGCGTTGATAATTTATTCGGTTTTGATGATCTATCTTCTTGCGATCGTACCGTGGGTTCAGTTGACTTTACCGTCGATTGCGGGCGTCATTCTGAGTGTAGGTATGGCTGTCGACGCCAACGTCATCATCTTTGAAAGAATACGTGACGAAAGAAGGCTTTTCGGAAAACCCATAACAACCTGTGTGCAGATAGGTTTCAAAAAGGCACTGACCGCCATTATCGACTCCAACGTAACGACTATCATAGGTTCGATAGTTTTGATAATTCTGGGTTCCGCCTCCGTTCAGGGCTTCGGTATCACGCTGTTAATAGGTATATTGCTGTCGATGTTCACGGCAATTATCGTCACAAGGCTGTTGGTCAACATTTCGCTTGCATTCAACGAGCACTCCGACGCCTTCTACGGACTGAGATACGAAGTTAAATTGGAAGACGAAGCCGCCGATACACTGACCGCTTCCGCTATTGAATTGAACGGGGACGGCACTGCCGCGATAGTGGCGGAGGGACTTTCCGAAGAGGAAGAGGTTTCCGTTGAAGCCGCTCCCGCAAAACCCGTTCCTCAAAAAACCGGAAAGGGTAAAAAACAACAGCCCTATAAGAGGGTCAAATACAGAAGGGGAGGGGACAAATAATGAACGCTCAGAATGTTCTCGGTAAAATAAAGCTTTCCCTCAACAGGCTTCCTATTTATAAATACAGATATTATTGGTTCTTGGTGCCGGCGGTAATTTTGTTCCTCGCTCTCACACTGGGCGCTATCTATTCTTCGCCCGGCGTGTTCGGAAACTTCGCAAACGTCGGTATAGACTTCGAAGGCGGCACCGTCATGACGGTATCGGGTTTGAATCTCGATAACTACGACGACGACCGCGCGCTTATCGGAGAGATTCTTTCCGAAAACGGCATTGCTGTTTCTTCCTGGCAGACGTCGGGCAACAACTCTATCGTCGTAAGGTACGCAAACTTCATCAATAACGAAGATTTCAACGACCGTGCCGATGAAATGGGCGCAGTCAACAACTCCGCCGCGCTTGCCATCGAGGAGCGCCTTCAGGCTTCCGGAAGATACGATAACGTCAATATCGAAGCCAACCCTGAAATGATCAACGGTACCGCAAGACAGGACACCATCAATTCGTCGCTTATTGCGGTTGCGGTCGCCATGGCGCTGATGCTCATTTACACCGCTATAAGGTTTGACCTTTTCAGCGGAATCGCGGCACTCTGCACCCAATTTATCGACGTCATCGTGACGTTGTCGCTGGTCATCATTTTCCGTGTATCCATCAACGCCAGCCTTATTGCGGCGCTGATTACCGTCGTTGCTTATTCCATAAACAACACGATAGTCATCTTTGACCGCGTCCGCGAAAATATGGCGCCGTTCAAGCACAAGGACAAGACGAAAGCCGACATTCCGTTTATTTTGGAAACGTCCGTTACTCAATGCCTTAGGCGTGCCTTGTTCACAACGACTACTACTTTGATCACCATTGTGATTTTGGCATTCTTCGGTATCAACATTCCTTCTCTTTCGGAATTCGCGCTGCCTATTATATTCGGTATCCTTTCGGGGTTGTTCTCCTCGATATTCCTTGCGCCTAGTATCTGGGGAATGCTGATGGATCTGAAAAACAAAAAGACTGTCCAAAAAGCCAAGGCGAAAAGAAGATAACTTACTTTGATGAAAAGAGCCTTAACGGGCTCTTTTCGCATATAATGAAATGCCTGATAACGTAGTTGACGAAAAGTTAATATCCGAATTATCGAAGGCAACGGGCGTCGGTACGCTTGTGACGCGCATGTGCTGGCAGAGAGGCTATCGGGACAAGGAGTCGATAGTCGCTTTTCTGCACCCGGATATAAACAGGTTGACGCCGCCGGAGGGGTTCAACGGCATGCAGAAAGCCGCGGAACTTATTAAAAAGCATACGGAAGGCGGGAAGATTCTGATTTTCGGCGATTACGACTGCGATGGCATCGGAGCTGCCGCAATGCTCTATCTTGCATTAAAAGAGCACGGCGCCGTAGCCGAAGTATACATTCCGACCCGCGTCGAAGACGGATACGGACTTTCGGTGAAGGCACTTGAGAGGGCGACAGCCAACTTCAAGCCCACTCTTCTTATTACCGTCGATTGCGGAGTGGGTTCCTGCGCCGAGATAGCTTTTGCCCGTTCAAAAGGAATAGATACAATAGTTACCGACCACCACGAGCCCTCTGACAAACTTCCGGACGGCATAGTCATCGACCCTAAACTCGACAAATCTCTTCCCGAACTTTGCGGAGCCGGCGTGGCGTTCACCCTTTTAAGAGCGCTTTACGGCGACGATTACGCCATGAAATTCATAGATATCGCCGCCATGTCTACTATTGCCGATCTGGTTCCTTTGACCGGCGATAACAGGATAATAGCATCTTACGGCTTGGAAAAACTTAGTTCAGCCGACAAACGTCAGGGCATTAAAATTCTTTTGGAGGTGTCGGGGCATAAAGGAACGACGGTAAACGCTTCCGACGTCGCCTTCAAACTTGCGCCGCGTCTGAATGCGTCGGGTCGGCTTTCCAGCGCTTTCAAGTCCTTTCGGCTGCTCACCGAAAGTAATGTTAAACTCCTTTACGAACTCGCGCGCGACTTGGAAGAGGAAAACCGTCGCCGCCAGCAGCTTTGCAACGAAACCTTCGCGGATGCGGAGGCTATGCTTCGTGAATACGACCTTACCCACAAAAGAATAATCGTCCTGCACAATTCCAAATGGGAGGCGGGCGTGGTCGGAATCGCCGCAGCGAAAATTGCCGAAGAATTCAGGCGTCCCACCGTACTTTTCGTAGACAAGGACGAATGCTATAAGGGTTCATGCAGGAGCATCGCCGGCATCAATATTCACGAAGTCTTGGCGGCTGCTTCCGATAAGCTTATACAGTTCGGCGGGCATCAGATGGCGGCAGGATTGAGTATCCGCCCGGAAGACCTGGAAGCTTTCACCGCTACCGCGGACGCTTATATAAAGTCGGTTTACGGGGAAGAACTCTTCCTTCCCGTCTATCCGTTCGATTCCGAGCTTACTCCGGAAGAACTTACACCCGAACTCGTGAAAGAAGTTGATTTGCTTGAACCGTGCGGTATGGGTAACCCAAAACCAAGATTCAAGATCCCGTTTAAAGCTTTACCGTTTAACAGAATCAAAGGACTTCCGCATATAAAAGCGCGCATTTCCGATAAAGCCGAAATTGTGGCTTTTAACGAAATCGATAAGATAAGGCTTCTGAGAGCCAACATGCCGAAGGAGATCTTCTTTACTTTGGAGATAGATAACTTCCGCGGCAAGGACTCGGTCAGGGCGCTCTATAAAGGGTTCAGAATTACCTTAGTTAATCCCTCCGACGAGATGGCTTTTGCGGCTTATGCCGAAAAATTTCTGCCGTTTCCCGTGCCGAAACGGCTTCCCGGGGTTGATTCCGGTTATGATGAAGCCTTCGGAAAAGTGTTGTTGTGCTTTTCTAAGGAGACCTTCAAAAAGCTTGTTTCGGAACATCCCGCTTACAGGCAGATAATATTCGAACCCGACATTCCTAATCCGTATAATTCCGTTCTGATGTCGCCGTCGCCCGACGCCGATTTAAGCTATTATTCCGTCATAGAGCTATACGATTCACCGCCGAAAGGATATGTCGAATACCTTAAAAACAGGTTTTCTGCCGAAGTTATAGAGATAAACAACAGCGGAAAATTTTCAAAAGGTAAAATAGAACTCGACAGAAACGCATTGGTCAAGCTTTTCAGCTATATCAAAGCGGTATTCGACGGAAAACCCGTCGAAAGCACGGAAGACATCTACTTCAAGGTCTGTATGAAGGGGTATGACAAGGATTTTTATTCCTTCGTGACGGCGTGGTATGTGCTGAACGAAATAGGTGTAGTCTATGTTGATTCCGAAGGGAAAATAGCCTTTTCGAAGGAGAAAAAGGATCTGGGAAGCTCCGGGATTCTTAAAATCGCGGAGAGAAAAAATTAGTTAGATATGATAAATTTTTCATCGGCACAAAATTTAATGAGGAAGTGCTCCGAAATCTATAACGAAGCCGACTGCCAGCAGATAGAGTACGCGCTGAATTTTTCCATAGAGTGTCATAAGGAGCAGAAGCGCGAGTCCGGAGAACCGTACGTCGAACATCCGATTGCGGCGGCTTCCATACTTGTAGACCTCGGAATGGATATCCCGTGCATTTGTGCGGCTCTTCTGCATGACGTCGTGGAGGATACGGGCTGCGACGAGCAGACGCTGAAAAAGAAATTCGGCGAGGAAATAGCTGGGCTTGTCGACGCAGTTACCAAGCTTTCCAAGCTGAAATCGAAGTTCACTTCTCAAATAGAAGCGCAAGCCGAGAACTTCAGGAAACTCATCTTTGCCATAAGTAAGGATTTGAGGGTGCTGTTTATAAAGCTTGCGGACAGGCTCCACAATATGCGTACGTTGGACGCTCTTAAACCCGAAAAGCAGCTTCGGATAGCCCGCGAGACGCTGGAAATTTACGCCCCGATGGCGGCAAGACTCGGTATCGCTCCGATTAAATCTGAACTTGAAGATCTTTCGATGAAGTACCTCTACCCTGAAGAGTACAAGTTTCTTGCCGAACAGTTGGACGTAAAACGCGAAGAGAGGATGCGCGAAGTCAAGATGATCTCCGATATCATCTCCGAAAAGCTTGAAGAGACGGGTATTAAGGCAGACATAAAGGGACGCCCGAAGCATTTTTATTCCATATACAAAAAGATGGTCACCCAACACAAGACGCTCGATCAGATTTACGATCTTATCGCCGTCAGGGTCATTGTGGACGACGTCAAGGAGTGCTACACCGTCTTAGGGATCATTCATTCGATGTGGAAGCCCGTTCCCGGGAGATTTAAAGACTACATCGCCATGCCTAAGCCAAACCTCTATCAATCGCTGCATACCACCGTTGTCAGTAACTTCGGACAGATTTTCGAAATTCAGATCCGCACCCACGAAATGAACAGGATCGCCGAGTACGGTATCGCCGCCCACTGGAAATACAAAGAGGGGAAGACCGACGGCAGCCAAAGCGATATGGATAAGCGTCTCAGTTGGGTCAGAGAGGTCATGGAAGCCGAAGAGGACATAAAGGACTCCGGAGAATATTTAAAGACGCTGAAGCTGAATATCGTTACCAACGAGATATACGTCTTTTCTCCGAAAGGGGAAGTCTTTGACCTTCCGACGGGGGCTACCGTAGTCGATTTTGCCTATAAAGTGCATACAGAAGTCGGAAACAAGTGTGTCGGCGCCAGAGTCAACAATAAAATGGTGCCCCTTAATACCGTTCTGAATACCGGCGACGTGGTCGAAATCATAACTTCCAACGCGTCCAGAGAGCCTTCACGCGACTGGCTGAAATTTGTTGTCACCCCTCATGCCAGGAGCAAGATCCGCGCCTTCTTCAAAAAAGATATGGCTCAGGAGAACATCAAGCTCGGCAAGGAGATGCTGGACAGAGAAGCCCGCCGCAGAGGATATAAACTTCCCGAACTGCTGGCGCAGTCCGAAGCAATTTCCGAAGTGATGAAGAAATACGCCTTCGGTTCGATGGACGACCTGTATGCCGCCGTCGGTTTCGGCTCAGTCGGAACGAATCAGATTTTGCTGAAACTTATCGACCGGTTCAATAAAGCTAGAGCGCTTGCCAAAGCCGAAGCGGGCGAATTCCCCGCCGAGGAGCATAAAAACATCATGCACAAACACTCTTCGAGCGGCGTCATTGTAGCGGGTTTCGGCGATTTTCTTGTGCGGCTCGCGAAGTGCTGCAACCCCGTTCCCGGCGATTCGATAATCGGTTATGCCATGCGCGGAGCGGGAGTCTCCATTCACAGAACCGACTGCCCCAATATCCGTAACATGGAAACGGAACGGCTGATGGAAGCGCATTGGGAGGACACCGACAATTCGACGTTTGTCGCAAAGCTGAGGTTGGAGTGCGTAAACAGAACGGGTCTAATCAATACCATTATTCCCGTTATTACCAATCAGAATATTCCGATACAGGCGATGGAGCTCCATGTCATAAAAGGGATAGCGCACATCTCGTTGGGGCTTGAAATAAAGTCTATTTCCGAACTCGACTTTCTGATAAAGAAGCTGGAAGCCGTTTCCGACGTCATCAGCGCAAAGAGGGCGTAAAAAAGAATAGCCCCTTAGGGGCTTCGAGCGGTTTTGTTGTAAATTTGTCTTGTCCGAAAGTCATTCTCTCACATAAGAAGCTTTACAATCATTAAGGCACAGGCAGCCTAAGACGCCGCTTAAATATACTCCGGTGTCCAGATGGATTTTACAATAATCGGTGATATCCGTACTGCCGGGGTTACAATTTTTGCGGGAATAAAGTAAAATTTCATCCCTTCCCGTGAGAGCTCTTACTGGCGTGTGACCGTAAATGACGCATTTTCCGCCTTGCGGCAGGAGTTCCGTTTCTTTAAACCGGCGGTCATAGACAAGCTCCTCCGCGCTCGCACGCGATACCGGTATGAGTTTTCCGTCTGTAACCGGAATGCCTGCGTGAACGCCGATAAAAGTGTCCGTTTCAACATGGAAAGGAAGAAAATCGAATTCGTTCACCGTATCCCAATCGAGAAGCTCACCGTCGCTGAAATACTCGCGAAGCTCCTTCATCACCCATGCGTAGTCCTCCGTTTCTTTCATCAACGCGCGATAGTACTTCAAAAAATCGTATTCGTGATTTCCTGCGATACAGCGAGCGTTCTTCATCGAAAACAGGAGTTTTGCAAGGCGTATGCTGTCCGGTCCTTTATCGATGATATCCCCGAGTACATACAATTTGTCACCGTCTCCGAACTTAATTTTTTCCAGAAGCCGGCAAAACAGCCCGTAATGTCCGTGGATATCCGAAATGCAATAATCCATGGCTGAATTATACCACGTCCGGCTCTCCGAAACAACATAGTGTCGAAATTTTCGGAGGTAGTTAAATTTAATGCAATCGGATTAAGTTTCGGTCAAGAGCTTTTTATAAGAAAAACCCCGCCTTTTCGACGGGGTGGGTAAGTGTTCGGATATTCCGCAATCACAAAATCTCCCGTTTTTTCTTATTGGTGTCTTTCATACGGAAAGCTTTTCTGAATCTGACATCCAGATCGTAGAAGAAGTTGTATATCTCGTCGCCGTGTTTTTTTGCGATGACGTCGATGACTTTTCTGAAACTCAGCGTGATGGTCGTACAGATAGCCATAGCGATGACCGACCACAGCCAATTTATGGCGGGAAGTTCCCAGTCGATATTAAGGAAGGTGTCCCCGAACCACGGCACGGCATAGGTATAGTCCGCCCAAAGCGCCAATGTTGCCACTCCCAACATTGCCACGATGAGTGAAAGACGGAAGGCGTTAGGGGGCATCGAGATTATCGTAAGGCATGCAAAACCGCACATCGCCAGCGCAAGTGCCGCGGTAGAGGCATTTTCATAGGTGGCAAAACTTGTCATGTCTCCGCCGAAACATCCAAGCATTCCGAATACAAATAATACTCCCACAATCAGCCCGAGGGCGGAAGGTATGCTCTGCCGCATGATATGGGCAAGGAAGTGGTCGGTTGCGCGTGCTTTTCCCGGTTGCAGCGCAAAACAGAATGTGGGCACACCGATGACAAAGAACTCTATAAGGAGCATTCTCTTTGTGTCAAAGGGGTAAGAGTTGACTTCGGTGATGAAAGTCAGCGCGGTGAACATCAACACCATGAACATGACGAAAATATTCTTCATTATGTACAACGAAGACACTTTTTCGATATTTCCGATGACCTGACGACCTTCCTGGACGACGCTAGGGAGCGTTTTGAAGTTGTTGTCCATCAGAATTATTCTTGAGATATTCCTTGCCACCTCGTTTGCCGAAGCAAAGGAGATGGAGCAATCCGCTTCCTTCAATGCCTGCACGTCGTTTACGCCGTCGCCTATCATGCCGACCGTTCTTCCTTCTTTTTGAAGACCTGTTACGAGAAGACATTTCTGCTCGGGTGAGACGCGCCCGAAAATCGTCGTTTCTTTGGCTTTTGCAAGCAGTTCCTCGTCGCCGACGCCGTGGCAGTTCAATATGCGGTCGGTATTTTTTAGTCCCGCTTTTTCGGCTATTTTGGAGACGGTAACGGGATCGTCGCCGGAGATAATTTTGATATCCACGTCGTTTTTCGCGAACCAATCGAGAGTTTCTTTGACGTCACCGCGCAGTTCGTCTTCCAGACATAGCGCAGCGATGCACTTCGATTTGGTGACGTCGAATTCGTCGATATTTCCGTCGAACTCCGAAAGCGCTATCGTACGCCTTCCTTTCAGGGCGTTGGAATCGGAATATTCCGTCAATGCCGTGAACCCGTCCGCTATATAGTCGGGAGCGCCCATTATATAGCTTTTGCCGGATTTTGTGGTAATACCGGAAAATTTTCTTGCCGAAGAAAATGCGCAGTAGTCGACGAATTCAAGTGTGTTTGCGTATAAAAAGTGTTCACGGATCGCCGAAGCGGTGCTGTTTTTGTCCTTTGTCGCTTCGACTATCGTCAGGAAAATATCTTCTACGGGGATATCGCTGTCGGCGAAGTTCTTTGTTTCCAGTACTTCGAGTTTGCCGTTAGTGATGGTGCCGGTCTTGTCCAGAAGCAAAGTGTCGACCATCGCTATCATTTCGATGCTGTAAAGGTCTTGCGGCAGCGTGTTCCGCTTTGCAAATTTCAGCGTTGACGCGGCAAGTGTCGTCGAGGTCAGAAGGAACATTCCGATAGGGAGCATTCCGAGTATAGCCGCCGATATCGTAATGACATAGCTTTGGAAGGCGGATATCTCGGTGGTTTCCACTCCCGATTCAATAAGGAAGGTGCTCTCCGCTCCCGTCACCAGCAGCGAAATCAGCAGCAGTCCCGCAAGGAATACCAATACTACCGAAATGCCCTTTATTATCCTGTCAAGTATCTTGAAAATATTGCTTTTCGGCTTGGAGACACGGCGTGCAATCCTCGCAACGTTTTCTATATAGCAGTCCTTTCCCACCTTGTCGGCGCGGAGCACCGCTTCTCCCGATACTATAGCGCTTCCGGCAAGCACTCTTTCGCCGACGCCTTTTTTAACGGGACGCGATTCGCCCGTTAATATAGACTCGTCAACTTCCATGATTCCAGATTTGATGACGGAGTCGACCGGAAGCTGCATGCCTTGCGACGCCATATATATGTCGTCAAGTACAAGTTCCTTTGTGCTGACAGAGGAGTGCCTGCCGTCACGTATGACCTCACAGGTGTTCTCGATGACGATGGAAAGTTTTTCAACCTTATGCTTTGCTTTTACTTCCTGCCAAATACCTATCGCCATATTTAATATGACTATAACCGAGGAAACGGCATACATTCCTGCACCCGCTATAAACAAAAGTGCCACTAAAATTATTGTCACCGTGTTGCAGAAGTTGAAAATGTTTTCAACTACTATCCTGGTGTATGACTTCGTGCGGTTTATCGGCTTGTCGTTGGTGAGCTTTTCGGCTACTCTGTCATCTACCTTATCCTGAGTAAGCCCGATATTGATATCGGGATCATAGCGTGTAGCGTCGCGGTGCTTATGACTGTCCTGATGGATTTTTATAGGTTTGTCCTTTCCGAGCAGACGCTTTATCTTTTCAAATATACCCATGTTCTCTTCCACAGTTTATTATTAAGAGAATTATTTTCTCTTTACTACTATATTAATATATATCAACATAAAATGCAAGACGGAAAAAGAAAATTTCCCTCTCCTTTCGTTTAAATTTTTTCCGCCGAAAAGAAGAGGGGATTTCGTCGAAAAAATTTTTAAAAACCGTTGACAAAGTCATGCTCTCTATTGTATATTAAATAGGCGCGGTTAATGGTACCCGACGGGGTGTAGCGCAGTTTGGTAGCGCACTTGGTTTGGGACCAAGGGGTCGGGGGTTCGAATCCCTTCACCCCGACCATTGAAAATCAGATAATCTGCATCTGTGGGCCTTTAGCTCAGTTGGTTAGAGCGGTCGGCTCATAACCGATTGGTCCGCGGTTCGAGTCCGTGAAGGCCCACCACAGAATGCGGTCCGGTAGTTCAGTTGGTTAGAACGCTAGCCTGTCACGCTAGAGGCCGAGGGTTCGAGTCCCTTCCGGATCGCCAAATTTTTGCCTTGGTAGCTCAGATGGTAGAGCAGGGGACTGAAAATCCCCGTGTCGGTGGTTCGATTCCGCCCCAAGGCACCAAATTAGATGCCGGCTTAGCTCAACTGGCAGAGCAGCTGATTTGTAATCAGCAGGTTGTTGGTTCGATTCCGATAGCCGGCTCCAGAATGAACTAAGTTTTATAAAAACAATATATTTGGGTAGGTTCCAGAGCGGCCAAATGGAGCAGACTGTAAATCTGCCGACAGTGTCTTCGGTGGTTCGAATCCACCCCTGCCCACCAAATTGATGAAAAAGGCGCACCTAGCGCTTTTTTTCGTTTGGGGGTGGCGGTCATGTACCTCTTTGTACACTCCCTTACCCCCAAATCGAAAGAAAAACACTATCTGCGCCTTTTTGATCAATTTGGATCCTTAGCCAACGTTTGTCTACATTGTTTGTGGCGGTCATGTACCTCTTTGTACACTCCCTTACCCCCAAATCGAAAGAAAAACACTATCTGCGCCTTTTTGATCAATTTGGATCCTTAGCCAGTGTTTGTCTACATTGTTATGTGGGTCGGTGTACACTCCCTTGCATGGGCATTTGAAAGTGCGCTCTCTCTACACCCTTTTGATCAATTTGGCTCCCAAACCGAGGATAAGGGCGCATCTTGCGCCCTTTCTTCATGATTCGGACTGCGGTCATTTACTTCTTTGTAAACTCCCTTGCCCTCACATTCGAAAGAACGCAACCTGCAACCCTTCTTCTCGGTTTGGTTCCCTCGCCAACGTTTGTCTACATTTTTTTTGTGGCGGTCATGTACCTGTCTTTGTAAACTCCCTTGCCCTCACATTCGAAAGAACGCAACCTGCAACCCTTCTTCTCGGTTTGGTTCCCTCGCCAACGTTTGTCTACATTTTTTTTGTGGCGGTCATGTACCTGTCTTTGTAAACTCCCTCCCAAAAATAAATATAAGGGCGCATCTCCAAAATGAATATAAGGGCGCATCTAGCGCTTTTTTTCGTTTGTGGGTGGCGGTCATTTACGTTTTAGTAAACTCCCTTACCCCCAAATCGAAAGAAAAACGCTATCTGCAACCCTTCTATTCATTTTGGGATCTTGGATAATTTGGCGGTGTTGTGATTTTATATTCTGCAACCCTTCTATTCATTTTGGGTGTTCGGATAATTTGGCTGTTTTATTTGTTGATAGTTCCGGTATTCATTTGGCGTCTCGGGGAATTTAGCAGTGTTGTTGGTTTTAATGATGAGAGTTTCGTTGTGTGTTTTAGGGGACTCGGATAATTTGGCGGTGTTGTGATTTTATATTCTGCAACCCTTCTATTCATTTTGGGTGTTCGGATAATTTGGCGGTTTTGATATTCTGTATAGGTTAAGAGTTCCGGTATTCATTTGGCGTCTCGGGGAATTTGGCGGTGTTGTTGGTTTTAATGATGAGAGTTTCGTTGTGTATTTTAGGGGACTCGGATAATTGGCGGTGTTGTTGGTTTTTATGATGAGAGTTTTGTTGTGTATTTTAGGGGATTCGGAAACATTGGCGGTGTTGTTGGTTTTAATGATGAGAGTTTCGTTGTGTGTTTTAGGGGAACTCGGAAAGATTGGCGGTGCTGTTAGTTTTTATGTTGATGGTTCCGATGTGAGTTATGGGGATTTTGATAATATGGCGGACTTAAATTGATATTTATGGACGCAACCCTTATGTTCGTTTTTTGGCTCGGAAAAATTTGTGGGGCTTATAAATATTTTTTTGGTTGCGCCGGGGGGGGGAGTGGTCGACTTTCCGGGTCATGAATTGAGAAAGGCGAAGTGGAATTTTTTGTTTTTTACTTAATTTCAGGAGGGACGGAAAGGGTGTGGAAAGGAATTTTATCGAATTGTCGGATTTTTATATTAAAATCACTGTTATTAAATATTTTATATATACTTATTAATTTCGATTATTATAAAAATCGACTTATTCAATAATAATTCTATCTGGATTTTGGTGCGTTTTAGCCGCTTTGACGCGGATGGGTATTGACTAATTTGTTTGTCGGATATATTATATATGTGTAAGGTAAATTATACATATTGTTATGTCGGGGAGGCTCAAGCGGCGGCTGCTTCTCGGGCAAAAATTTCGGCTTTCTGTTCCCCGGCGATTATGTGCCGAAAGGGAGATGACGACGCCGTAACGATTCGATTACTCCCGGGTCGTCTGCTTCGATACGTCGGGCGCGGGAAGGCTTGACGATATCGATACGGATTTAATGTTTGCCTTCGGGACGCATATTTGTTGAATACGTAAATGCGGAGGCGAAAAAAACCATTCTCCCGCACGGAAAACCGATAGCCGACGAACGAAGAAACCCGATTTTCGGAGGTGTGATATGAAATTAGCGTATGTTCAGAACCCGACTTGGAAGACTTCTCCCACCGAAAGATTTTCTTATTACACCTTCTTTTTCGGTCAGAACGCCGTATACAATCTTGTTTCCACCCTTCTTACCACATACCTTCTGCTTTTGGGGCTGAATGCGGAAAAGTCTGCCGCAGTCATACTTGCCGTCAAGCTTTGGGACGCTTTCAACGACGTCATCTTCGGAGTAATTTTCGATAAAGTAAAGTTTAAATCGGGGCTTAAATATCTTCCTTGGCTTAAAATTTCATGTATTGCCGTGCCGATTGCTACTGTCTTGATGTTCGCTATTCCTGAGGGCGGATCCGAAGGAATGAAGCTTGCGTGGCTGGCGGTTGCGTACGTCATCTGGGATACCGCGTACACCCTTTGCGACGTTCCCGTCTACGGCATTATAACCTCAATGACGGAAAACCTCAACGAAAGGACGGCGATGCTTTCATACAAGAGTATCTACGGCGGAGCGGGCTCCGGATTTTGTACTCTTATCGGAACAATTCTTATTTCCGAGCACGTCGGATCCGATTTCACCGTTGTCGCCATAATAATAGCGGTTGCGGGTATTATCACGATGCTCCCCGTCGCGTTTAAGGCAAAAGAGAGGGCGCCCGTTGTCCCGGACGAGAACTTCACCGTCAAAAAAATGTTCAAATATTTGGTATCGAACAAATATTTGTTGATTTATTATTTGGGATTTTTCTTTTATTCGTCTTTGAACGTCAGCGCGAATATGACCTTATTCGTGTCCTTCTATTTGTTCGACTATTCGCTGTTTTCGTTGATAATTATGGTTATAGGGGTGGTGCCTTCGCTTGTGTGCTCGCTTTTCGTGCCGGCATTGATAAAGAAATTCGATAAGATGAAAATCTATCTTTTCTGCTCGGTTTTGGCGATAGTGACGGGTTTAATTACATTTTTTGTCGGATATGAAAATATTATTGTCTATACCGTGCTTGCGACGATTCGTTCGATGCCGATTGCCGTTATCGGAGTAATGATGTTCATGTTTACGCCGGACTGCGCGGAGTACGGAAAATTTACCACAGGTATCGACGCAAAAGGTATAACCTTTGCTCTTCAGACATTCGCCGCAAAGCTTACCGGCGCGATAGCGGGCTCCCTGGGGCTTCTACTTATGGGTGTTTTCGGCTGGAAGGAAATAGAAGCCGAAAATTTCGAGGTTTTGCAGCAGTTAAACGTCCCCCAAAGCGATACGGCGCTGTTCGGGTTGTGGTTCACATACGCTTTGGTTCCCGTTATCGGAGTGATTTTAGCGGGCATAATCTGGCTTTTTTATCGCCTAAAGGATAAGGAAGTGCAGATAATGGCGGATTGCAACATGGGTAAAATCGACCGCGCCGAAGCGGAAAAACGTCTTGACGCGTTAAAATCGGGAAAAAAAAGCTCCGTTTAGTCCCGGTTTTTCCGTCGGAAGGCATATTTTCTCAGCCGCAAAATATGCTTTATCGTGCTTGAAGAGTTATTGGGCGCGGAGCTCTATGCCGATGCGATAAGGCTTTGTCCTCCACAAAAAATTTGTGAAATCCGACTGAGAGCGGCAAGAAAACTTGCCGTCAAGGACGCTTTTTTATCATTTTTGTCGGAGAGGACAATCGCAGTCGAAGAGATTTCCTCGGTCATTAAACGCGCCACGAAAAATTCTCTTTATGCCTATCAGGAAGAACTAAGAAAAGGATATCTCCCTTTTAAAGGCGGTATTCGGATAGGGGTAGCGGGCGAAGGCGTCGTCGAAAGGGAACGGCTTATTACTTATAAAAACATCACATCGCTTTGTATCAGAGTGCCGCACGAGGTTTACGGTTCGGCGGAAAAAATTTCCCAACTTCTGAATCCTTTTGAAAATCTTTTGATAATCGCTCCGCCGTTCGGTGGAAAAACGACGCTGTTAAGAGACGTAGCCCGCTATTTAAGTTTGACTTCTGACGTTCTGGCGCTGGACGAAAGAGGGGAGATGAATATCCCCGAGGCGCATTTCGGAGAGCGCATCGACTTCATCTCGGACACTCCGAAAAGTCTTGCAGCCGAAGGCGCTTTAAGAGCGATGTCGCCTGAAGTCATCGTCTTCGACGAAATTTTTCCGCCGAAGGACGGCGGGATTTTAAGCGAGATCGCGCGCTCGGGCATAAAAATTGCGGCAGGGATACATGCCGACTCCGTCGAAAACGCCGTCGGACGTTATCCCGAACTTAATGAACTCTTCCGTTCATTTGTCGTGCTGTCGAATAAACCCCGTGCCGGGAGCATAAAATCGGTGGTAAGGAAGAGATGATAAAACTCGTTTTAATGGCGGTATTTATGCTGTTATGCATATTTTCGGGGCTTGCCGCAGAGGCTTTTTTCAAGTCGCGCGCCGCGGTGATAAACGATTTTTTGTCATTCATTCGCTACGCTAAGCGGGAAACGGAGTTTCTGAAAACCGACGTCGAAAGTCTTATGGAAGAATATTCCGCCGGCGGTGAATTCAAAGCAATACTCGATAAGGCGCTGACCGACATCAGAGCGGGGAAAAAGGCGGAGTGTACTTCGGAGCGGCTGAAAAAGGAAGCCCGCGCCGAGATTTCCGCTTTTTTCAACGGATTGACGGAGTGCGATTATTATTCGAAGGACGCATTGTTCGGCTATTCCGAAGCAGCCGCGGAGGAATTGAAGCAAAATGCCGAAAAAGAGTTGAAACAAAAGGGGGAACTTATTAAAAAATTGATGTTTTTATTGGGCGTTGGATTGGTGGTGCTGCTGATATGACGGGGCTCGAAACCATCTTTAAAATCGCGGGAGTGGGTATCCTTGCCGCAGTCATAAACAGCATCCTCGAAAAAAGCGACAAGCGCGAATTGACGACTTTCGTGACATTGACGGCGCTTATCATCGTATTGGTGATGGTTATCGAGATGCTCGGAGGGCTTTTCGACAGCATTCAATCGCTGTTCAACCTCTATTGATGGCAATAGTAAAAGTAATCTCGATAGCTTTTGTCGGACTGCTTGCCGTGGGGGTATTGAAGGAAATAAAGCCTTCTCTTGCAGCTGTTGCGGGGATAGTTACCGGGCTTATTATTGTCTATTCGCTTCTTGACGAATTCACATACATCGTCGAAAGTTTCAGACAGTTGAGCGTAATAGCCGAAATCGACGACGCGCTGATAAAAACGATAATAAAAATCATTGGAATAGGCTATCTGACGGAGTTTTCCGCAGGGATCGCCGAAGATTACGGTTCGCAATCGATAGCCAAAAAAATCGAATTCGGAGGAAAGGTATGTATTGCCGTTCTGGCAGTCCCGGTTATTACCGGCTTGATTTCGACTATAGGAAGCTTATTGTAGCGGCGCTGTGTCTGACGGTGCTTTTTATTGTCATTCTGCTTTCCGACATCTCTAAGGCGGAAGCCGCTTCGGACGAAGAAAAAATAGGGGAGCTTACAAAAAAGCTCGAGGAAGAAATAGACAAAGGTACGAATATTCTGGTCGACGAGGAGTTGGAAAATTACTTTTCGGAGCGGTCGGGGCTGGGCTCTTTGAAAGATTTTATAAAAGGGGTGACCGAGGGCGAAGGAGTTGCAGTAACCGAAATATTTTCCTATTTTTCAGATTCTTTGAAGGATGCGTTGCTGGGCGTTGCGGCGGGAGTTTCGATAATCGTCGTTCTGTCGGTTCTCGGAGGAATGTCCGACGCGCTGACTTCCGGATTCAAGCGCCGCTCCACAAAGACCATAATCTATTTTGCGGTATATTCAGGGGCGGTTGCGGCAGTTGCCGTCATGTTTTCCGGACTCGTTAAGACCACAACAGAGGCGGTCTCGGAGCTGGACAAATTGGTCAAACTGACTTCTCCCGTCTTTATTACGATACTTACCGCGCTCGGCGGTACCGGCGGAGCCGAAATGCTGGCACCGTTTACCCTCCTTCTCGGCGGGGTGGTTATAAATATCATAAACGCCGTAATAATACCGTTGTTTTTTGCGGCGCTGGTGTTTACTATTGTCGGAAACCTCAGCGAAAGCGTCAGGCTGGAAAAACTCGTCAAGGCGGTCAAGTCGATAGGAAGCTGGGTGCTGGGCGCGATGTTCGGGATCATAACGGCGCTTGCCTCCGTGCAGGGGCTCGTCGGGGCAAGCGTCGATACCATTGCCGTCAAAAGCGCGAAATTTGCGCTTTCAGGGTATATTCCGATACTTGGCGGTTACATATCCGAGGGCTTCGACATAGTAATGGCAAGCGGAGTATTGATAAAAAACGCGCTGGGGCTGGGAGTGTTTGTGCTGCTTCAGGCGATAATGGCGGCGCCTCTTATAAAACTCATCATGTTTTCATTGGTTCTGAAGCTTACTGCGGGTATAGTCGAACCGGTCGGCGACAAAAAAATTTCCGAAATGGTTTACGGGGCGGCAGGATGTCTTAATTTATTGATTGCAGCGGTAGCAGGTACGGCTTTTTTGGTGTTCGTCATGCTTCTTCTGATAATAGGCGCCTTCAATACGGGGGTGGTATGAGCTTTTCCGGCTGGGTCATGAGCGTTACGGCAGCCATTGCCGTCGGTGCGCTCGCCGACATCGTTATGGCGGAAGGCAATACAAGAAAGTTCGTGAAAGGAGTTTCCGCGCTTATCGTGTTTGCGGCGCTGATAGCGCCCCTCCCCGCTCTTTTCGGAAGCGGGTTTTCTTTCGATATCTTCTCCGATCGGGCGGATGAAAACTACTTGGAAGAAAGTATGTCCTCCGTATTGGAGGTAAAGAGCCTGTCATTTGAGGAAAAAATGGAAAGAGCAGGGCTCGGAGAGGTTGTCGTTTCGCTGCATACCGGCTCCGGGAAAGACGCAGGCGAGGTGATTTTAGCGGTAATCACCGTTTTCCCGGAAACCTTTGAAAAGGAGATGTCGCCATCGGAAGCGGAAGAGTTCATCAGAAGCTCCGCCGAGGCATATTTTTCGCTTTCCGGGAATATGGTTATCGTAGTCGGGGTATAGATGGAAAAGATAAAAGCTCTTTGGAAAAAATTTAAGGGGATAAAAAATTACGAAATAATCCTGGCGCTCGTCATAATTGCGATAGCCGTAATAATATACTCTATCGTAAGTACGGCAGGGACAAAGCAAACGGCGACGGAGTCCGATCCCGAAGAACGGTTGGAGCAGATTTTGTCCGAAGTCGAAGGTGCCGGCGCAGTCGAGGTTATGATAACCTACGCGGGAACGGGAAGTAAAATAGCCGCTACCGAGACGGATACCAAGACGACTTCAACCGACGCGGGAGGAACCAAGACGACGACGGTAACGACGACTACTTCGCCGGTAATGCAAGGCTCCGAAGTGCTGATACTCGGCGAAAAAGAGCCGGAAGTGGTGGGAGTACTGGTAGTTGCCGAAGGGGCAGACGACGTCAAAGTACGGTTAAGGCTGAGGGACGCCGTGGCAACGGTGCTCGGAATCAAATCAAGTGCGATACAAATACTATCAAGGAGAGATGTATGAAAAATAAACTCAAAAAACTCGGTAACAGTATCAAAGCCAACAAGAAAAAGATCATTGTCGTAGCTTGTATGGTGGCGTTATTGGTGGCAACGGGGTGTCTCAATTACTTTCTGAACGTCAAAGAACAGGAAGGTCTGGAGGCGGGACAGGGGGATCTTCAGACGACGGAAACCTTCTTTTCCACCTACCGCACAGACCGCGAAGAGACCCGCGCACAGGAGCTTGAATATCTCGACGAGATAATCGCGTCGGCGTCCTCCACGGAATCGGCTGTTGCTTCGGCGGAGGAGCAAAAGCTCCAGATCACCGGAGCGATGGAAACCGAACTTGTGCTTGAAGGGCTTATCAAAGCCAAAGGCTTCCGGGACTGCGTGGTGACGATGTCCACAGAAAATGTGAATGTCGTGGTCATGGACGAAGAAGTCAGCCTTGAAGACGCCGCCATGATAATGGATATCATCGTTTCGGAAACCGAATTCGAAGCGCCCGATATCGTCATAATCCCTTACGTATAAGGGAGGGGAACGCCTCAGGCGCTATGAAAAAGGGGAAGAAGATCAGGGAGAGCCCGTTTTAAACGGGTTCTCCTTTAATTTTTAACTTTTTTAGCGACGTATTTATTGCAGAGGGCATTTACTTGTGGTACAATTAACACATGGAAAATTTAAAGCCTCAGGTAATCGAACAATACTCTTCCCTGATAGCGTCGATAGCTAACGACGCCTTCCGTAAGGTCGAAGGAGTCACAATGGAAGAGGGCGTGCAGAAATATCGTTTCGGGCTTAAAAAGCTGCGTAACACCAATTGCCATGTCTACATCACCGCTTCCGATGAGTGCATAATAGATATCTTTATCAATGTCGATTTCGGATATTCTATACCGGAGACGGTCTGTCAGTTGCAGGAAACCATCAAAAACGACGTCGAAGAGGCGACAAAGTTCAAAGTCAAAAAAATCAACGTCACCGTCGCCAATATAAATATCTGAACATGCCGAATAAAGTCAAATCGAGAAGACAGTCCCGCGAAAGCGCCTACAAGCTCATCTACGAATATCTCTTTTCGCGGAAATTGAACGAGAGGACGGAAAGTATTTTTACCGCCGAGGAGCTGCCGTATCAGGAAATCGACTATATCCGCAACGTCTATCACGGGGTAGCCGAACATTTTGAGGAGCTGAAAGCGATTATCGGTAAGTACGCCGTCGGTTTTAAAACGGAGCGCGTCTTCAAGGCGGATATGGCGGCGTTGCTGCTTGCAATATATGAAATGAAATACATGCCGGATATTCCTATGTCCGTGTCGATTTCGGAGGCTGTCGAACTCGTAAAGACATTCTCCACCGAAAAATCGCCCGCATTCGTCAACGGGCTTCTGGCTTCCGTCTATAAAGAACTTTCTCAAAAACAGTGAGATGGACAGAAACTATATAACTGTTTCCGAGCTGAATTTTTACCTGAACAGAATTATCGACGCAGAGGAGTTGCTGCACGATATTTTTCTGGTGGGCGAAGTGTCCGGCGGCGTCATGAACAAAGGCAATTTTTATTGCACGTTAAAAGACGAAGCGGCTGCGATTCAGGTGTGCCGGTTCGGCGCCGAAAAAAATTATGTTCCCGAAAACGGAGAGCGAGTATTGATGACGGGCTCCCCCGATTATTATCAAAAGTCGGGAAGAATGAGCTTTATCGCCAAACATATCGAGCCCTTCGGTCGCGGCAGAATGCATATGGAGCTGGAGGCTTTGAAAAAGAAGCTCTCCGACGAAGGATATTTTTCCGATTCCCATAAAATCCCGATGCCGGAGTTTGTTTTCGAACTCGGGGTAGTGACCAGTTTGACGGGCGCCGTCATCCGCGACATCCAAAGCACGATAAGAAGATACAATCCGGTCATGAATATCACCGTCGTCGATACGCAGGTGCAGGGTAAGGACGCCGTAAAAGATATCGTTTCGTCGCTGAAACTTGCAGACAACGCGGGATTTGACGCCGTTATTCTGGCAAGGGGCGGTGGATCTAACGAAGATCTTATGCCGTTTAATTCCGAAGAAGTCGTGAAGGCGCTTTACGATATGGATACTTTTGTCATTTCCGCAGTGGGGCATGAAACCGACTATACTTTGGCGGATTTTGCTGCGGACATGCGCTGTCTTACTCCGACTGCCGCAGCCGAAGCCGTCGCCACCGATATAAACGCGCTGATAGGGGACATTCTGTCCGATCTTACGCTTGCAGGAAGGAAAATCGAAGGCAGTCTCAATCTTTCGGAACGGGAAACCGTCGCTACCGTCAACAAAGTGACTTATACGGCAAAAGAACGGTTGACCGATTCATACATGATGACCAAGGAACTCCTTGTCCGAGCCGAAAAAGCGACTTCCGCCCTTCTTAGCGGAAAAGAGCTCATCGCGGAAGGGATTATAAACAAACTTTCGGCGTTGAACCCCGCAAAGCTTTTGAAATCGGGATATATGCGCGCCGAAAAAGGCAACATTCCGGTGATCGCGGCAGAGAACGTTTCTCAAGGAGACAAACTGAGACTTTTTGCTTCCTTCGGAACACTGGATGTCACCGTAGACAAAATCAATAGAACCGAGGTTTAATTATGGAATTCGAAAAAAACTTTCAAAAACTTAAAAAACTAGTAGATAAACTAGAAGGTGAGAACCTCGGCATCGAGGAGTCGCTGAAGCTTTACGACGAGGCGATAAAACTCGGAAAAAGCTGTATCGATTCCTTGAAAGAAAGTAAAGGAAAGCTGGAACTTCTGAATAAAGACCTTTCCAGGATAACTTTGGACTCCGAAGACTGAATTTTCTCAATTTAAATCCGAAAAATCCTCCGCGGGGGAGGATTTCAGGGTTAGCCCGTAAGCCGAGTTCTGTTTTAGGCGATCATCTGTCTGGACCCGTAGTCGCCTATGGGTTCTAGCGATTGAGGGAAGGGACGGGCAGCCCATACTTCCTTTTCTCTTGCATCGAGCGGGGTTTACACGGCCAATTTCGTCGCCGAACTGCCGGTGCGCTCTTGCCGCACCTTTTCACCCTTGCGAAGATTTCGCGGTTATTTTCTGTTGCACTTTCCCTGGAGTTGCCTCCGGCAGGATTTCTCTGCCGCTCTGCCCTGTGATGCTCGGACTTTCC
>CALVTP010000010.1 GCA_944362765.1 uncultured Clostridia bacterium
TTTTGGGTTTTTCCGATAATTTGCGGCTTACCACAAATATCATATCGGTACAGCGTGCCGTCGGCGTCGAACACGATTTTTATTGGTAAGACAACTAAACAAGGCTAAGACTATGCTCGGCTTAAGGAGCCATCGAGTATCGCCAACCGTACTGTTTTAACACAAACAATCAATAGCTCCTTATGAAAAAAGTCCGCACGGGTGGCGAACTTTCTTCATAATATTTTGTTTTAGCGAACAATTAAAGCACTCTTACTTTAATCTTGCGGGAAGAAAATTATCGATTTCTGATAGCCGTCCATGCCTTATTCGCTATTATCATTGCGCCGGCGGCGAGAATGAACACGCCTGCGGCGAGCAGCATATCGGAGCCTACCGAGGCTGCGTATTCTACTATCAGCAATATCCCCGCTACGAAAGCGAACAATATCATCAACGCGACAATGATTTTTCTGACTGTAGCGCTGCCCTTTGAGAAGGCTTTAAGGTTTACGATCAAGAAGAATATCGCATACAGTATGAGTGCTATTCCGAGAATAAGAATTGCATATTGCTGAGCTACGGCTGCCAGGATGATGAGTAATACTCCGACTACGATTTCGCAGATGGCGACGATATAGGATTGCTTGCCTGCGATGGCGTTTATAAGTTCCAGCACGCCAAGCGTCAGCAGCGCCGCGCCGAAGACTATAAGCGCAAGTTTGACGATGGACATCGATCTTTCCGAAACGAGGATGGTGCCCAAAATTACGAAAGCCAGCGCCGCCATAACGGTATCGCTTGCGGTGTTGACGGTTGTTAATGCTTTGGATTTAGCCATATTCTGTACCTCCCTTGTAGAAAACTTCTACCGCATATATTATAACTACTCAGAAGAAAAAATACAATAGCTCGACGCCAATTTGAGTATAATTTTTTTGTCCGAATGACGCTTTCGCTCTGTTTTTAACGGAAAGCGACTTTTATCGGTTGAATTGTGCAGATAAGAGGTCACATCTCCACGGGCGATATTGACAACGCCTTGAAAAAGATATATCCTATATACAGATATACGGAAAGCTCCGGGAGGTAAAAGATGCGGATAATCACAATAAGCCGCGAATTCGCAAGCGGCGGCAGAGAACTCGGCAAACGACTTGCGGACGCATTGGGGTTTCAATACTACGACTCCGAAATCATCGACGAAATAGTCCGACATACCGACTTTGACGCCGGATTTATCGACAAGGTTTCCGACGGAGAGGTCAGTTTCAACTTCCATTTCGGAAGAAGCTTCGGCTTTTCGGTGAATCAGCCGGCAATCGACGTTCTCGCGGCGCAGCATAAGGTCATTACCGAGCTTGCCCAGAGGAGAGATTGCGTCATCGTCGGAAGGCTCGCCGATATAATTCTTGTCAAGGAGCACCCGTTGAAAATCTTCGTCTACTCCGACCGCGAACATAAGATTGCGCGCTGTAAGGAAAGAGGCGAACTCCACCCCGAAGCCACGGATCGCCAGATCATCAGAAAGTGCCGTCAGATAGACTTAAACCGACGGAGGACGCACGACACTTTCGCTCCCGAAAAGTGGGGAGACAGGCGCGGCTATAACCTTTGCATAAACACCGCGGGAGTCGATATAAAGACATTGATTCCGGGACTGAAAGAATATGCGTTGGCGTTTTTCGAAAGTCTGAAAAAAGAAGTTTAGTATGCCGAAAACTGTTAACAGGAAGCCTAAAAAGCAAAATAAGCGCACGGTGATTTTGCTGACGGCGCTCGTGGCACTCATAGCGTTTTCCGCTTTAATATGCTCGTCCTGCAACACCGGGGAAGAGGCTAAAGAGGCGCCTGAGATATGCGAACACGAGTTTATACATATTGCAAGCGACTCCGACCGCGAGCCCGATTACGGCGTGGAAGGGCGCAGATACATGGTGTGTACAAAGTGCGGTTTGTCGATGTTGGAAATCATTCCCGCGCTGAGTCTGCGTCCCGCTCGGGAGGCTCTCGATTATATAGATCTGTTGGAGGAATACAGCTTCAACGAGCCGATGAGTTATAACGAGTTTGCCTCCAAATACCTTTTTTCCTGCTGGAGTTTCAAAGAGCTTCCCGACTCAGCCGACGGCGAAGAGGATGGCGGAACATCCGGCGAGGAAGAGGAAGGAGAGGAAGCGGAAGCAATGCTGCGGACGGGGGAGTATACGATGGTATTCAACTCCGCATACGACGGATACGAGAGTATCGAAAAAACGATAAAGATATCGGTTCCCGCCTGACCGAAGCTGTTTGTCGTCTTGTCCGAATCCGATTTCCGAAATATTCGAAACTCATTCTCCCGGGGATTTTCCGGAGAGTTTTGATTGTTTCCGCGGCGAAAGCCGTTTATTTTTTTGATGAGGTTTATCTTTTAACAGAACGTGGCTCTGCTCTGACGTACAGTCCGTATAACGACCTATATAATTGAAATAAACTTTATTATTTTATTTTACTTCCCGCGCGCGATATGGTAAACTAGCGGCATGAGAAAAGAAAACGCCAAGACCGATTTTGTGGAAATCGAGAAAGAAATGTTGAAGTTTTGGGAGGAAAACTCCTGTTTTGAAAAGCTCGTCAAGAAGAACGAAAAAGGCGAACGCTTTCGCTTTCTGGACGGTCCGATAACCGCCAATAATCCTATGGGCATACACCACGCCTGGGGCAGGACGATGAAGGATATGTACATCCGTTACAACGCCATGCTCGGGAAGAGCTGTCAATATCAGAACGGCTTCGATTCTCAGGGGCTGTGGGTAGAGGTGGAGACAGAGAAGGATCTCGGGTTTAAAGTTAAATCCGACATCGTCCGTTACGGCGTGGACAAGTTTACCGAAAAGTGCATGGAACGCGTGCAGAAGTTCGCCGGTATCATCACCGAACAATCCAAACGCCTGGGACAATGGATGGATTGGGAACACAGCTATTTCACCAACACCGATCTGAACATAACTTCGATATGGCATTTTCTGAAGGTGTGCGCCGAGCGCGGCTGGATTAAAAAGTCGCACCGTCCGATGCCGTGGTGCCCGCGCTGCGGAACCAGTCTGTCCGATCACGAAATGAGCGGCTCCTATTCCGAAATGGAGCACCTTTCGATATTTGCAAAGCTCCCGATAAAGGGTGCTTCCGATAAGATAATACTTTGGACGACCACGCCGTGGACGTTGACGGCGAACGCCGCTCTTGCGGTCAATCCCGAAATCGAATACGTGCGCGTCAAGGTAAAATCCGACGAAAGCAACCTCATTGTCGGGAAAGGGGCGTTGAAACACCTCAAGGGGGACATCGTCGAGGTGGGAGAACCCTTCCTCGGTGCGGAGCTTATAGGGCTTGAGTACGAAACATGCTTCCCCGACTTCGAGGTTCAGCGCTTCACTCATAAAATCTACCCCTGGGAAGATGTCGACGCCACCGAAGGAACGGGCGTTGTGCACATTGCCCCGGGCTGCGGCGCGGAAGACTTCGAACTCGGCAAAAAGCACGGCATTCCCGCTATCTGCCCGATAGACGACGAAGGAGTGATAACGGAAGGCTTCGGCGCATTCACCGGCATGAAGACCACCGACCTTATAGACGACGTCGTCGAGGCGTTAAGGGCGCAGAACAAGCTCTACAAAACGGAGATGTACACCCACTCCTATCCTAAGTGCTGGAGATGCAAGACCCCCGTCGTATTTAAACTTGTCGATGAGTGGAATATCGATACTTCCGAGATCCGCCCGATGATGATAGAAGCCGCAAAAAGCGTAAAATGGGAACCCGAATATGCGGGAAAGAGGATGCTGGACTGGCTGAACAACATGGGCGACTGGAATATTTCCAGGAAGCGTTTCTACGGTTTGCCGTTGCCGTTTTATGTCTGCAAGAAGTGCGGGCACGTCACCGTCATCGGCAGCAAGGAAGAGCTCATCGCCCGCTCCGAGCACGGCAATCTCGACGGCGTTCCGCACCTTCACAAACCGTATATCGACAAAGTAAAGATCCATTGCGAAAAGTGCGGCGAATTAGTGGAGCGCATTCCCGAAGTCGGCGACTGCTGGCTGGACGCCGGGATAACTCCCTTCTCGACGAAAAAGTACTTCGAGGACAAGGAGTACTTCATGAACAACTTCCCGTCCGACCTCGTTATCGAGATGAAGGAACAGATCCGTCTGTGGTTCTACTCCCTGTTGTTCATGTCGGTGACGCTGACGGGGAAGGCGCCGTACAAGCAGGTGGTCGCGCACTCTTCCGTCATAAAGGAAGACGGCGGAAAGTTTTCGAAGACCGGCTACATGATAAGGTTCGACGACGCCGCCGAAAAGATGGGCGCCGACACGGTAAGATATTTGTTCATGTCCAATCCGATTTCGAGCGACGTGCGCTTCGGATACTCCCTTGCCGACGAGGCGAGAAGGAAGCTTTTAGGGTTCTGGAACATCTATGTGTTCTTTAATCTGTACGCTTCAATCGACAATCCCGACATAGCGTCGCATAAGATAGATTATCGGACGCTGAAACATTCCGATAAGTGGCTGTTGCAGCGCACGAATGCTTTTATAAAATTTGCCGGGACGGCTATGGAGTCATTCCGTCACCCCGCATTGGTCAAGGAGTTCGAAGTTTTCGTCGATGACGTCTCCAATTGGTATATACGTATCAACAGAAAGCGCTTCTGGAAATCCACCGACAAAGCCGACCAGATGAACGCATATCATGTGCTGTACCTTGCCATCAAGGCGATCCTGGGCACGATGGCGCCGATCACCCCCTTTATTACCGATTATATCTACCAAAATACCGTACGTGAAATAGAACACGACGCTCCCGAGTCGGTACACCTCAGCTCCTACCCCGAGCCGATGGAGCTTCCCGAAGATCAGGAAGTGCTGGATTCCACCCTTATTGCAAGGAGAATAATAGCTTCCGCCCAGAGAATGCGTAACGAAGCGCAGATCAAGGTCAAACAACCGCTGAAAACGCTGTACGTCAACGCCCCGGAGTCGGTTTGCTCGACAGCGTTGCCGCTTGTCGACACGATAAAGGACGAATTGAATGTCAAGGAACTGATTTTCACTTCGGACGAAGGGCTGTATAACGACGTCTACTTCACCGTCAATTTCCGCGTAGCGGGCGCCGGATTGAAAGGCGAGGCGCAGCGGCTTAAAAAAGTCGTTGATTCCCTCGATGCCTCCGCTCACGCCGCTTTGAACGCGATGTGGGAGAAGGGCTCCGTCGATATCGATGATTTCAAGGGCCTCGGCAGCGAATATTTCGAAAAACACTTCCGCCCGAAGGCAGACTTCGTTGTGGCGGCGGACGGAGATATCACGCTGGCGCTCGATACCTCGTTGGACGACGAGCTACAAGCCGAAGGCTTGGTAAGAGAGCTTATCCGCCTCATTCAGGTGCTTCGTAAAGACGCCGGCTTTGCCGTAGAGCAGCGCATTACCGCCCAAATTTCGACGGAGGACGACTTCGCCTCGGCGGCGATTGAAAAATACGCCGAAAAGATAGCGCAGGACATACTGGCTTCCGACCTGACAACCGTAGACGCGCCCGACGCCGTGAACGAGTACGAAATCCGCGGTGCAAAGATCGTCGTCGGTCTGAAAGCCGATAAATAGCGTTTCCCAGGAAGTTTCCGGCGGTTCAACAAAAAGAATCCGTCGGCGTAACGAATTTCAAGATTTTTCCTACAAATAAGCGCCCCGCAGGGCGCTTAAATTTATATACCGATCGAAAAATGTCCGCAATGAGAATCAGACGTCATAATATATTATCTTGTCGCCTTCCGAAAGTTCACCGAGTTCGGGGTTCAATTCTTTCAGACGCTCGGTATCGGCATTCAGCGCCTTTGCGACGTCGAAAAGCGTCTCCTCTCTTCCCGCGATATAGAGCGTGATGACGGGATTTTCGGGAAGCTCTTTGTCGCCCAGCTCTTCGTAAGAGGCGAGATATCTGACGTAGCGGGTGGACTCGGACAGCAAACGTACAGCAATTTCTCCGCTGAGTTCTATCGTGCCGCCTTGCCTGAGCCTTGCGGAGTAGTCCGCTATTTCCGCCGAAACCGAGACGGAACCGGGGCATTCCTCCGATGGGTAGCACTCAGTCCGGAAAGCAATCTCCGCCTGTACGCCGCGAGGGACGCCCGAAGAGTCTTCGGCTGTCATGTGGGCAGTCAGAACACCCTCGATATTGACGGGATTCATGCCTTTTACATTCATGGCGGAGATTCCGGGAGCGTTCAGCGCCGCAATACAATAGGGGGCGAAGGACTCCTCCCTCACGGAACCGAAAAACTTCGACTTATCGGTCACAAGGCAGACGTTTTCGGTTATTTGAGCCTCTTTGAATTGCAGCGAAAGCTCTTTGGTCAGCGAATAAGCGTCGCTTATAACCGAGAAACATTCGGGAACAAAGCAGAATCCGGTAAGCCTCAGAACGCCTTCGACGCGTATGGAGCCGTCTTCCGATGACGCCACTTCGCCGGCAAACGAAGGAATGACCTCGGCGACTCCGCCTTCTGTCATGCCGGAAGCAAGTACCTCCTCTTCAAAAGTTTTTGTAACGGTGGTACCGTTGATTTTACCGTCTTTGAGATATTGTATATAAGTGGTGATACAACCGGATACATGGACTAAATCAGTAGCAACAGATACAGAATCAATTGTAACTATCGATTGAGAAGCTATGACAGAGGAGATATCGGCGTCGGGTGCGGCGGCAACGGAATACACAATTTCCTGAACGGATATCGGAAGGGCGGAATAAACCGTAATTTTTTCGGTTCGTACTTCGAGACCGGTGTTTTCGGCGGCTTCGAAACCTTCTTCGAAGATAGCCGAAGCGTTGACTTCCGCCATCACTCGTACCTTTAAAACGCCGTCACCGGCATATTCGCTTCCGACTATCACCGCCTTAACAACCGAAAAGGCGCCTTCCGACAAGCCCGGGAAGGGAATTCTCACCCCTT
This sequence comes from uncultured Clostridia bacterium, assembly GCA_944362765.1. Taxonomy (GTDB): domain Bacteria; phylum Bacillota; class Clostridia; order Christensenellales; family DTU072; genus Stercoripulliclostridium_A. The sequence goes on from CALVTP010000010.1 coordinate 6,977, forward strand.
CGCTTCGGTGTTCTTTCAAAACTTCTATGCCGTTTTCGGTTGCTATAACTACCGAATATTCGATATTTAGTGTTGTTACAACTTCGTTGGTTTTGGATAGAGGGGCTTCTGCCCATGCCTTTACCGGAACGGAGATAACTTCAGCACCTTCGGGAAGCTCTATTTCCGTGTCGATATAGAGCTGGAAGGGCTCTGCTTTTTTTACGCTGTCACATTTCAGGTACATTCGTAACCCCCTCGAATTTTATACCTAATGATATTCTGCGGTTTTCGGGGATATTCCGGCTTAACGGATTTTCGGGTGCTGTTTTGAAAAACGCCGTCTTCGGACGGCGTATGGTTTATGTCTTCCGTGCTTTTACCGGTCGGCGCGTGCGGAATGAAATGCTTTTTGTTGCGGGGCAGACTTTTTTTCGACTTTACGCTTTTCTTTTTAGGAACATGACGTTTTTAGCCATGACGTCGGCGTAGCTGAAACTCGACAGACCGCCGTCCGACAGCCTTACCGTAAATACCGACGGATATATTGCCTCTATTTTTCCTTCGAAGCGTTCGATTTTATTTCTGCCGCGATTGACTCTGACGATCAGAGGCATGCCTTTAAGTTTATTTACCCGTTCCATTGTTTCGCGTGGTGTAGTTGTGCCGTTTGCGCTTCTCATGAGGATATTTTTCCCTTTTCTTGAAAATTTATGCGGTTTAAAACGATTTGCTTTCCGTGCGGAAAGGCGCCTTAATAAAAAAATTTTCTCCTGCGCTTATTGCATATTGATTTATTTTTCGAATTAATATATAATTAAATCATGGAAAATAATTCCTCGGCTTTGACCGAAAGAGGGTGGGCAAAAATAAACCTTACTTTAAATATAACGGGAGTTTCAGGCGCTTACCATACTCTGGAGAGTCTTCTGATGAGGGTGCCGCTTTTCGACGAAGCGAAAATCTCTTTTGCCGGGGAGGATTCGGTAAGCTATTCGGACGGCTCGTCTTTTAAGCGCGATAACGTTTTGAGAGCGCTTGACGCCGTAAGGAGGATTGCCGGTTCCGACAAACGCTTTTCTGTCGCGGTGAAAAGGAAGATTCCATCGGGGCAGGGGTTAGGCGCTTCCTCCGCCGCAGCCGCTGCGGCAGCCTTGGGGGCGGCAAAGCTTTTGGGGGTCGACGCCGCAGCAGCGCTTAAAGAATCGGGTGCCGATTGCGCTTTTCAGGCGTCTTCGTACAGGGCGGCGCTTGCAAGAGGGCTCGGAGAGGAACTGACGAAGGTAGACCTTCCCCCTTTATACGTCCTCTTTTGCACGACGGGGAGAAAACTTGAGTCCGAAAAGGTCTTTGCCGCATACGACGTCGTCGGGGGCGCGGGCGGTGACTATATGGATTTTATAACGGAGCAGCGTCCTTTCAACGCTTTGGAAACCGCCGCCGCCGCAATCGAACCGGACATACTCCGCGCCAGGAGGGCGCTGACGGCAGCGGGTTTCGAACGGGTCGCGATGACCGGTTCCGGAGCGGGGTATATCGCCGTCACGTCGGATAAAGACGAGTACCTTTCGGGCAGGGGAAAATTAAAGGCAATTGCCTTAAAGGAGTCACTTATTACGTTCGATTTTACCGAGGTATCGAAATGAGCGAAAAGAAAACAACAAACAAGGCGAAAGCCGAGCGCGTCAACGAACTCGACTATCCCATATACTTATTCAACGAGGGCACCAATTCCGAGGCGTTCAGGCTGATGGCGCCCGCAAATCTCGGCGACAGATGGCGCTTCAGGGTGTGGGCGCCCGCTGCGAAATCGGTTTCCGTCTGCGGCGACTTCAACGGCTGGCACCGGCACATGAATCCGATGCATCCGATAGGCGGCGGGATCTGGGAAACGGAGATAAAAGGGCTGAAAGTTTACGACGTCTACAAGTTCAGCGTTGAAGGGGCGGACGGCGAAATACACATGAAAGCAGACCCTTACTGCCCGCACACCGAGACCCCTCCGGGAAACGCTTCTAAGCTGTTTGATATTTCCGGGTTCGGGTGGACCGATGCCGAATATTTGGAAGCCCAAAACAGCAAAAACCGCGTTAAGGAACCGATGAATATCTACGAAGTCCACTTAGGTTCCTGGACGAGGTACGAGGATGGAAATCCGCTTTCTTATCGCGACCTTGCCGACAGACTTGTCGGCTATGTGAAGGACATGGGCTACACCCATGTAGAACTGATGCCGGTCACCGAGCATCCGTTGGAAATGAGCTGGGGTTACCAGGTTGGAGACTTCTTCGCGCCCACCTCGAGATTCGGCACCCCGCACGACTTTATGTATCTTGTCGACCGTTTCCATGCAGAAGGGATAGGAGTGATACTCGACCTTGTGCTGTCGCACTTCCCGAAGGACGAATTCGGGCTGTACCGTTTCGACGGCACGGCGGCTTACGAGTACTCCGATCCGCTTAAAGCCGAGCATAAGACCTGGGGAACGATGGTGTTCGATTACGGAAAGGGGGCGGTGAGGTCGTTTCTGATTTCCTGCGCAACTTATTGGATAGAGTACTACCACATCGACGGGCTCAGGCTGGACGCGGTGGCGAGCATGCTGTATCTCGACTACGACAGGCGCGGTGGCGAGTGGAGGCCGAATAAGTACGGCGGAAACTACAATCTGGAGGCGATAGCCTTCCTTCAGGACATGAACAAGACCGTTCTCAGCCGTTTCCCGCGCGCTTTTACGGTAGCGGAGGAGTCGACGGCTTTCCCGATGGTGACGATGCCGCCTTCATCGGGAGGACTGGGGTTCAATTTCAAGTGGAACATGGGCTGGATGAACGACATTCTGGACTATGTAGCGACCGACCCATTCTTCCGCAAAGGCAACCACAACAAACTGACTTTCGGTATTTCCTACGCTTTCAGCGAAAACTATATTCTGCCGTTTTCTCACGACGAAGTCGTTCACGGAAAGTGCTCGATGCTGTCGAAACTTCCCGGGGACTACAAGGAAAAGTTCAAGGCATTGAAGGCGCTCTACGCCTATCAATACGCCCATCCCGGTAAAAAGCTCAATTTCATGGGCAACGAGATCGCGCAATTCATAGAATGGAATTTCGAACGTCCGCTGGACTGGTTCCTTCTGGACTACTCGAGTCACAGAGGCGTACAGAGTTTTGTCAGGAAATTGAACGAAGTTTATAAAAAATATCCCGCTTTATACGAGCTGGACAACAGCTATGACGGCTTCAAATGGCTTGTGGTCGACGACAACGTCCAGAATGTAGTGGCATTCTACCGCGAGGCATCGAACGGCGACAGGGTGGTGGCTGTCGTCAACTTTTCGGAGGTAACGAGGAACAATTATACCTTCGGCGTGCCCGACAAGGGAAGCTACCGCGTCATCCTGAACAGCAATGACCGGGCTTTTGAAGGGGATACCGCGCTTAAAAGCGTCTACCGCACCAAACAAAAACCTTCTCACGGCTTCAAACAGAGCCTGACCATCGATCTCGATGGTAATACGGCGCTGTATCTGGTCGTGAAAAAACCATAAAGACGAATTTATTTAGGAGGAAGCGTCCAATGCGAGTAAAGAAGGAATGCGTGGCAATGCTTTTGGCGGGCGGACAGGGCACCAGACTCGGTCAGCTCACCCAAAAACTTGCAAAACCCGCCGTCCCGTTCGGCGGCAAGTACAGGATCATCGATTTTACGCTGTCGAACACCATCAACTCCGGCATCGACACGATCGGCATCCTGACGCAATACCAGCCCTTCGACCTGAACCAATATATCGGTAACGGTCAGCCGTGGGACCTGGACAGGCTGGAAGGAGGCGCCTTCGTGCTGCCGCCCTATCAGAAAGCCAAATCCGGCGAGTGGTACAAAGGTACGGCGAACGCCATATACCAGAACATCGATTTCGTCGACAGGTATGACGCCGACTATGTGCTGATTCTGTCGGGCGACCACATCTACAAAATGGACTATTCGAAGATGCTGGCTCAGCACATCGAAAAGGGAGCCGCGTGCACGATAGCGGTATTGAACGTGCCGATTGCGGAGGCTTCCAGATTCGGTATCATGAACGCCAGGGAAGACGGCGAGATCTACGAATTCGAAGAAAAGCCCAAGCACCCGAAGTCCACAAAAGCCAGCATGGGAATTTACATCTTCACCTGGGCAAAGCTGAAAGAGTACCTAATAAGGGACGAAGCCGACAAGAATTCCCACAACGATTTCGGCAAGAACATCATTCCGAACATGCTCGCGGCCGGCGAGAAAATGTACACCTACGACTTCAAGGGCTATTGGAAGGATGTCGGTACGATTTCCTCACTTTGGGAAGCCAATATGGATTTATTGGATCCCCAAAGCGGGCTCGATCTCGACGATCCGGATTGGAAAATTTATGCAAGGAATATGGCGGAGCCGCCGCACTACGTGGGCGAGAACGCCGTAATCAAAAACTCCGTCGTCACCGAAGGGTGCGAGATAGACGGAGAGGTCGTCAACTCCGTTATCTTCCGCGGCGCAGTGGTGGAAAGAGGGACGGTGATACACGATTCCATTATCATGCCCGACGCCGTCATCAAAGCGGGCGCTAGAGTCGAACACGCCATAGTGGGCTGGTCGGCTGCCGTTTCGGAGGGCGCGAAAGTAGGTAAAAAGCAAGTCGGAGCCGAGGCGGGCGAGTGGAAGATAGCGGTAGTAGCTCCGGAGTCGACGATAAAGGCGGGCTCCGTAGTGGACGCCGGCGAAATGGTCGGAGAGGAGGGCAAGTAGAATGAACACCAAGATGGTAGGAATATTGTTTGCTTCCGCAAACGAAAACAAATTAAACGAGCTGACCATCCACAGGACGACGGCGTCGCTGCCGTTTGCGGGAAGGTACAGGCTCATCGACTTTGCGTTAAGCTCGCTTGTCAATTCGGGCGTTACGAGAATAGGAATAATCGCAAGGAACAACTACTCCTCTCTGATGGATCACATCAGGATGGGGCGCGATTGGGATCTGAACCGTAAAAACGGCGGTATCTCCGTCTTCCCGCCCTTCGTGCTGAATACTTCAAGAGAGGTCTACAAAGGTAAGATAGAGGCGTTGTATACCGTTCTCGACTACCTTAAAAAGGCTCCCGAGGATTATGTCGTCATCGCTAACTGTAACGTCGCGGCTAATATAAAGCTGGATGACCTCTTGGACGAGCACATCGAGCGCGGCGCCGATATAACAATTCTGTGCCACAAAGCCTCCGTCAATTCCAGTAAGCGCGTTCTGATAACCAAAAACGACGACGATCTCGTCACCGACCTCAGCGCTTCGGAAATACCTTCCGACAAGGAACACCTGGTGTCTTTGAATATCTACATCGCAAACAAGGACTACCTCATTGCAAAGGTGGAGCAGTCCTACGCGAGAGGTTACGTAGAATTCGAAAAGGACATCCTCTTCAAAGAAGTCGAAGGCGGGAGGATTTACGCCCGCGAGCTCGAAGGCTACGCCGCCATCATCGACGACGTCAAAACATACTACAATGAGTCGATGAAGGTATTGGATATGGCGGTCAGGGAGGAGTTGTTCGGAAGCATAAGGAAGATATATACTAAGGTCAAGGACTCCGTGCCGACAATGTATTTGAACGACGCCAAGGTCAAAAATTCGCTGATAGCGGACGGCTGCGTCATCAACGGCACCGTCGAAAATAGCATTCTCTTCCGTTCGGTAAGGATCGAAGAGGGCGCCGAAGTTAAAAACAGCATCATCATGGAAAACGGTATAGTAATGCGCGGCGGGAAGATCTCCTATACGATAACCGACAAGCAGGTCGTCATCGGCGCAGGGAGGCAGATCTCGGGTTCGGAAACCTATCCGATAGTAATAGTCAAAAACAAGATAGTATAAACAAAGACCTAAAATATCGGCATTCGGGTTACCGTACAGGTTGATTAGGTAGCCTGAATGCACGAATCCAAGGAGGTAACATGAAAGTATTGTTTGCAGCGAGCGAGGCTTCGCCGTTTATAAGAACTGGAGGATTGGGGGACGTCATGGGCGCTCTGCCGCAGGCTCTCGGGAAACTCGGGGTCGAGACGGCGGTGGTGCTGCCGCTCTATTCCGACATGAAGTCGGAGTACAGAAATTCGTTGAAGTATGTCGGAAACACGACGGTGTTTCTAGGTTGGCGTCAGCAATATGCGGGAGTTTTCATGAGCCGCGTGAACGACGTCGACTACTACTTTATCGACAATGAATATTACTTCAAAAGGAACGGTATCTACGGGCATTTCGACGACGGGGAGCGTTTTGCGTTTTTCTCGAAGGCGGTGCTTGAAACCATGCAGGTGACGGGCTTCTATCCCGACGTATTGCAGTGCAACGATTGGCAGACCGGACTGGCGCCGCTGTATCTGAATTGTTTCTACCGTCTGGTCGACGGGTATAAGACGATGAAGACGGTGATGACCATCCATAACATCGAATTCCAGGGCAGAATGGATAAGTATGTCATCGACAACGTCTTCGGCATTCCGCGCGAATTTTATCAGGTTGCGGAATACAAAGGGGACGCCAACATGCTGAAAGCGGGGATAGAGGCGGCAAACAAGGTCGTCACCGTTTCCCCGACCTATGCGCGCGAAATACTCGATCCCTATTTTGCCTACGGTCTTGACGGCATTCTGAATGCGAGAAGCTTCAAACTTTGCGGCATCGTCAACGGCATCGACACCGAGTTATATAACCCCAAAACCGACAAGGCGCTGTTTAAGAATTTCGATTACAAGGGCGTCAGAAAGAAAGCCGAAAACAAGAAGGGTCTGCAGGAACTTTTAGGGTTAAATGTCTCCGATAAGCCTTTGATCGGCATGGTTACCAGACTGACGCCGCAAAAAGGCATCGATCTGTTGCTGAACGTCATTCACGAGATTTTGTCGATGGACCTTCAGCTGGTGGTACTCGGTACCGGCGACTGGAAGTACGAAAATGCTCTTCGCGAGATAGGAAAGCAATATCCGACGAAGCTTGCGACGGCGATATACTTCTCCGGCGACATTGCAAGCAAGATTTACGGTGCTTCAGATATGTTCCTGATGCCGTCGAAGTACGAGCCCTGCGGGCTGTCGCAGATGATAGCCATGCGTTACGGCTCCGTACCGATAGTCAGGGAGACGGGCGGGCTGAAAGACACCGTGCCCGCTTACGATCCGACGACGGGAGAGGGGCTCGGGTTCACCTTCAAGACCTACAACGCTCACGACATGCTGGGTGCCGTCCGCCGCGCCGTGGAGGCGTATTCCGACCGCGACAAGTGGTTTACGGGCGTTGTCCGCAACGCGATGGCGGCGGACTTTTCGTGGAAGAAATCGGCAGAGGACTACTTAAAACTCTACGAAAGTATCTGACGGGACTTAAAAGCCGAACTTTCCGAAAAAACTTCGCGGAAGCGGGCTGAAAATTCTTGCTTTCGGCGAAACTATTATGTAAAATAGAATTTCCGGAACATATCCCGTGTGCGCGCACACGCCAAGCCGCGGGATATGATTTATGTTTAAAACCTTTTTTACGGAGGATCAATGGCAAATACTTCTAAATCCGAAATCAAGCGGCTTATGGAGCTCACGCTCGCCAAAAACTTCGGCGTAAGAGCGGAGGAAGCTACCGATAATATGGCATATCGTGCTCTTTGCACGGTGGTAAAAGACCTTCTTACACAGAAACGGCTGGAATTCAAGAACAAAGTGCGTTCCAAGGGCTACAAGCAGGTGTACTACATGTCGATGGAATTCCTGCTGGGAAGGAGCCTCAGAAATCACCTTTACAACATAGGGCTTTTGGACGAAGCCCGCGCCGCCGTCAAAGAACTCGGCTACGATATCGACAAATTGATGGCGATAGAGCCCGACGCCGGGCTCGGAAACGGGGGCTTGGGGCGCCTTGCCGCGGCGTATCTAGATTCTCTGACTTCGCTCGGGTATCCCGCGGGCGGCTTCAGCATCCGTTACGACTACGGTATCTTCGAACAGAAGATAGTCGACGGCTGGCAGATGGAGATGCCCGACAACTGGCTGCAGGACGGCGACGTTTGGCTGAACAAGCGCGACGAAGTTTTCGAAGTCAAGTTCGGCGGCAGAATTGAGGAACATTGGGACCTCGGCAGACTGATCTGCGAGCAGAAGGGCGCAACGACCATACTTGCGGTACCGTACGACATGAATATTTCCGGGTACGGCTCCGACGCAGTCAACGTGTTGAGACTGTGGAGCGCGAAGTCGCCCGTCGAACTCGACATGAATATGTTCTCGAGAGGGGAATACGTCAAAGCCATCGAGTCGCAGGCAATGGCGGAGTCGATAAGCAAGGTTTTGTACCCCGCCGACAACCACATCGAAGGCAAGTCTTTGAGACTTAAACAGCAATATTTCTTCGTGTCGGCTTCCATTCAGTCCATCCTTTATAAGCACTTAAAGCACAACAAGGATCTTAGCAATCTTTCCGAAAAGATTGCCATACACATAAACGACACCCATCCCACGCTGTGCATCCCGGAGCTTATGCGCATCCTTCTGGACGAGTATGGCTGGAGCTGGGACGACGCTTGGAAGACGGTTACCGAAGTAGTAAGCTACACCAACCATACCGTCATGCAGGAAGCGTTGGAACGCTGGCCGCAATCGCTCTTCCAAAGTCTCCTTCCCCGTATCTATCAGATAATAAAGGAGATAAACCAGCGCTATTGCGCCGATCTGTGGAACGTCTTCCCCGGCGATTGGCAGCGCATAAGCAACAACGCCATCCTTTCCGACACCGAAATCCGCATGGCAAACCTCTGCCTTGTGGCTTCGCATACCGTCAACGGCGTCTCGGCGCTCCACAGCGACATTCTGAAAAACGACGTCTTCAAAGACTACTATAAGGTGGCTCCCGAGAAGTTTACCAACGTCACCAACGGCATCACGCACCGCAGATGGCTTTGCGAAGCCAATCCGCTGCTGGCAAAACTTATAAAGGAGCTTATCGGTGACAAGTTCATCGTCAAAGCAGGCGAACTCGAAAAATTGATGGCTTATCAGGGAAACACCGACGTCCTCGACAGGCTCTTCAAAATCAAGCGTGAAAACAAGGCGCGCCTTGCAAACTATATCAAAGAGACGACGAATATCTCCGTCGATCCCGATTCGATATTCGACGTGCAGGTAAAAAGACTCCACGAGTACAAGCGTCAGCTTCTGAATGCTCTCCACATACTCCACCTGTATAACGAGCTGAAAGCCAACCCCAATCTCGACATCCGCCCCAGAACCTTTATTTTCGGGGCTAAGGCGGCAAGCTCCTATTACATGGCAAAGCTTATTATCCGTCTCATCTACATGATCGGCAGGATGATAAACGACGACCCCTCCGTCAACAAGAAGCTGAAAGTCGTCTTCCTTGAAAACTACCGCGTTTCGCTGGCGGAAATAATTATGCCCGCGAGCGAAATTTCCGAGCAGATCTCCACCGCGGGGAAGGAAGCTTCCGGCACCGGCAACATGAAATTCATGATAAACGGCGCCGTGACTATCGGCACGATGGATGGCGCCAACGTCGAGATCCACGAAAGAGTGGGCGACGAAAACATCTTCATATTCGGTCTTTTGGCGGAAGAGGTGGATAAGCTGAGAAGTCACTATAACCCCACTTCCTACTATAACTCCGACCAGCGGATAAAGGCTATCATAGATCTGTTAAGAAAGGGGATAGCAGGGACGTCGTTTTCGGAAATCGCCGACTCGCTGACGGTGGGAAGAGGTTCTCAGCCCGACCCGTACATGGTGCTTGCGGACTTTTCGTCCTACGTCGAGGCGCAAGCGAAAGTCGATAGCGCTTACCGCGACACGCACCGCTTCGAAAAGATGTCTCTGGTCAATATCGCAAAGTCCGGATTCTTTGCTGCCGATCGTTCCGTCGAAGAATACGCACAGCGCATTTGGCGTCTTAAAAAAGTAAAATAGGGAGCCCAAAACGCATTAATGTTGAAATTCGACTCCCGCGATACGAGATATAAAAAGCCGTTCGGTGCCGTCAAAACTGGCGCAGAAGTCTATTTCAAATTCCCCGTCAGGGAGGAAGTGAATCCTTCCCGCGCGGCGCTCATCTACCGCGGGGCGAAGGAAGGACGACTGGAGCTTACGAGGTTTGGCGCAGCCGACGGCTTTGTCGTATTCACCGGGAAAATCGCTTTCGATACACCGGGCGTTTATTACTATCGTTTCGAAATCTACCGCGGCGGAGAGACGCTGTATGCGGGACGCGCGGGAGAGGACGGCAAAGCCAGCCTCGGCGAGTGGCTGAAGGAGTGGCAGCTGACCGTTTACGACGCCGGGTTCTCTGTCGCCGAATGGCTGAAAGGGCGGATAATTTACCACATTTTTCCGGACAGATTCTGCCGCGTCGAGGACGGTATCAGACCGTTATACGGCAAATTCAAAAGCTGGGGAAAAGAGCTGACGATATTCGACCCCGACGGCGTTTACCGCGCGAACGACTTCTACGGCGGTAATATAAAAGGGGTGCTGACGAGGCTCAGGTATTTAAAATCTCTCGGCGTGGGTGCCATCTATTTCAGTCCCGTTTTCGACTCACACTCCAACCATCGTTACGACACCGGCGACTATATGCATATCGATCCGCTGTTCGGCACAGAGGAGGAGTTCAAAATGCTGATTTCAGAGTGCGAAAAGCTGGATATCGGCATAATTTTAGACGGAGTCTTCAACCACACCGGCGCGGACAGCATCTATTTCAACAAGTTCGGGCGCTACCCCGGAGTCGGCGCCTATCAATCGAAAGAGAGTCCTTATTACCCCTGGTACACCTTTACGAAATACCCCGACGAATACACTTCGTGGTGGGGAGTGACGGTAGTGCCGACGGTGAAAAGAGACTGCAAGGAGTTTTGGGATTTCATCGCCGGGGAGGGCGGAGTGCTGGAAAAATGGACGGCGCTCGGCGTAAAGGGGTGGCGTCTCGATGTAGCGGACGAGCTTTCTACGCCGTTTATCGAGTTGATCCGCGAAAAAGTCAAGTCGATGGGGGACGTTGCGCTTATCGGAGAAGTCTGGGAGGACGCCAGCACCAAGATAAGCTACGGTGAAAAACGCAGCTATCTGTTCGGCAGGCAGCTCGACGGTACGATGAACTATCCGTTCAGGACGGCTATCCTGCGCCTTTTCAAAGACAGAAACGCTAAGGAGTTCGTCGATTCCGTCATGACTATCGCCGAAAATTATCCCCATGACGCGCTCTTTCAATCGATGAGCCTTCTCGGAACGCACGACACCGTCAGGATCATTACCGCGTTGGGAGGCGAGCACAGCCTGAAAACCAAGACCGAGAGATTGAAATTCAGAATGTCCGACGGAGAGTACCGCGAGGCGGCAAGGAGATTGAAAGCCGCTTCGGCGATCCAATACTTTCTGCCGGGGCTTCCGACGATATACTACGGCGACGAGATAGGGATGCAGGGTTATGAAGACCCGATAAACCGCCGTCCTTTCGCGTACGGGTTCGAAGACGTCGATATGTTGAAGCATTATCGTTATTTAGGAAGCGTCCACAAATATTTCCCGGAGGAATTTTCGATTGCGGCGCACGGCAACCTCCTTTCGATAACCCGCGGCAGATTTACGCTGGATGTCCGCATGGACGACTTTTCCTACAAAGTGACGGAAGTCGGCGTCCGAAGCTGACAAACCCGGAAAGTAGAGTTCTCACGATAAAACGGAGAAACCGCCCGGAAGGCGGTATTTTTTTGCGTCCGAGCTGCTATTCCGGGCGGCGGAGTCCGGAAGCGTATTCCCGAGCGGACGCGGAGAGTGCCCGAAAACCGAAGCTCAAGCCGGGAAAACCGTAACAAAACGCCCGCCTTTTCCCGGCGGGCGTCACATAGATAACGTTTTAAATTACAGGCATTAAGCTTACTCGTCCTTGAATACGAATGAGGATTCGCGGTTCAATTTGGCTTTTGCCATGTCGCGGAGCACGAATTTTTGAATCTTTCCCGAAGCCGTCATCGGCATCTGATCGATAAATTCGACGTACGACGGCACCTTGTGCCGCGCCATGTTGTTTGCGACGTAGGTCTGAATATCCTTTTCGGTGACGGAGCTTCCCTGCCGCTTTATGATAAAAGCGTAGGCCTCCTCACCGTACTTTTCGGAGGGTACTCCCACTATCTGCACGTCGACGACGTCGGGATGCGTATAGATGAAGTCTTCGATTTCTTTCGGGAAGATGTTCTCGCCGCCGCGGATTATCATATCCTTTATGCGTCCGGTGATTCTGTAATAGCCGTCGGGGTCGCGTATCGCAAGGTCGCCGGTATGCAGCCAACCGTCCTTATCGATAGCCGCCGCGGTAGCCTCGGGCATCTTGTAGTAGCCCTTCATGACGTTGTAGCCGCGTACGACGAATTCACCCGGTGTTCCGTCGGGAAGGTCTTCTCCGGTATCCGGATCGACGATTTTGGTATCCATAAACGGCATTTCCTTGCCGACAGTGTTGACTCTTGTCTCCAAAGGATCGTCCACCGTGGTCATCGTGCATGCGGGGGAAGCTTCTGTCTGACCGTAGGTGATGGTGATCTCCGGCATATGCATTTTGTCAATGACGTCGCGCATGACTTTGACGGGGCAGGGGGAACCCGCCATGATGCCCGTCCTGAGGCTGGAAAAATCGTATTTGGCGAAATCACGGTGTTCCAACACTCTTATAAACATTGTGGGGACGCCGTGGACGGCGGTGCACTTTTCGTACTCGACGGCGTGCATGACCTTCATCGGAGTATACCACAGCAAGGGTACCATCGCCGCACCGTGGGTGACCGCAGCCATGATTGCGAGCACCATTCCGAAGCAATGGAAGAAGGGGACCGGTATGCAAAGTTTATCCTTCGAGGTGAACTTCATACAGTCGCCGATGGCTTTTCCGTTGTTGACGATGTTGTTATGGGTCAGCATGACCCCCTTCGGGAAGCCCGTCGTACCGGAGGTGTATTGCATATTGACGACGTCGTCCGGGTCTATGGAGTGTTTCAGCGCGTTAAACTCTTCGTTACCGATAAGGACGCCGAAATAGGGGATCTGCGACCAGTTATACATGCCGTCGTACCAATTGTCAAGGGAGACGACGTATCTGAGATAGGGGAGGCGTTCGTTATGGAGTTCTCCCGGTTTCGAAGTCTTCAATTCGGGGCAGACCGAGTAGATTATCTTTTCGCAGTCGATGTCCTTTATGCCGTCGCATATGAACAGCGCCTTGGAATCGGAGTTCGACAACAGATACTCCAGCTCCGCTTCCTTGTAGTTGGTGTTGACAGTGACGAGTACAGCGCCTATTCTTGCCGTAGCAAAGAACAACACCAGCCACTCGGGATAGTTCGTTGCCCAGATAGCCACGTGATCGCCTTTGCCGATGCCCATACCGAGGAGCCCCTTGGCGTATTTATCGACCTCTTTGTTGAATTCGTAATAAGTGCGGGTGTAGTTGACTTCTATGTACTTGACCGCAAGCTTTGTGGGATACTTTTTGGCGATGCTGCTGAGCATATCGCCGACGGTGATGTTCATCAATTTTTCGTTACTTTTTTCTTTTTCCATAGTTACTTTATTTTCCATATCTTTATGAATAGTCGGGTGCCGATCCGGGAGCCGATCATTAATGTAAAAGCCATTGTGAGAGCAGACGGAAGATGTCGGTATTGTCGATTTCTTCGGGGATATCCATCTTGACGGAGTAATTGATTTCGAGGTACTCCGTTTTCGGCTCTTCTCCTTCGGCGGGAGCGGCTGGTTGCGCAAGTTCGCTGCCGGTGGCATAGATGAAGTACTTGACGTTTGCCGAGGTGTGCCCCGTCTTAGTGAACCAACCGTTGCTGGTAGCGTAGTCCGTCAGAGCCTCTCTCGCATTCTGCTTAGCGGTGCCGGAGTCCGTATCTTCGAACTTCGGAATTTTCAGTCCGCCCGTTTCGTGATCTGCGGTGACCATGACGACGGTTTCGCCGTTCTCCTGCGCCCAGTTGCGGCAGGTGCTGACGGCTGCGTCGAAAGCGGTGAGCTCGGCAAGCATCGATTCCATATCGTTGTCGTGCGAAGCGGAGTCTATCTTGCTGCCTTCAACTATCAGAAGGAAGCCGTTTTCGTTGTTCGCCGACAGCTTTTTCAGCGCGGTGCCGGTCAGAGAGTTCAGAGTGTTGCTTCCGACGGTCTGTATGGCGCCGTCGTCTAAAAGCCCGTAGACGCTCTCCTTCGAAGAGCCGGCGATTTCGTTGAATGACGTGCAAAGATCGCGGGTGTCGGAGGGGATCTCTCCTTTCAGCGCGTCCATCGCCTCATCCGTCAGACCGAACAGAACGTCCAGCCCGAAATCTACAATCTGCCTTGCTATCTCGGCGGTGTCGCCGCGATCCTTGGCGTGAGATACGAACGCCGCCGGAGTGGCGTCGGTCACCGGTTTCGTGACGACTATTCCCACCTTTTTGCCGGCTTCCTTTGCCATTTCCGCAATTGTTTCGAGGTTTTTGCCGTCTTTATAGGAGATCCTGCCGTTGTAGGTTTTGACGCCCGTCGCCATAGCCGTGGCTGCGGCAGCGGAATCGGTGGCACCGGGCGTCAGGGATCTCGTCATTACTTCTCCGATAACGCCGAAGCGTTCCATATTCAGCTTGTTGCTTCTGTAAATGTTTCCCGCCTCGATGTGATTTTCGCCCATGCCGTCGCCGATAAGAAGAATGACGTTTTTGGGAGTTGCGGAAGATTCGGGATAGACTCCGGAATCGACGTAGTTCAGCGCGAACAGCACCGCCGCGGTTGCGAGAGTCACCACTGAAATGACGGCGACTATTATTAGAAGTAACCTGTTTTGTTTTTTTCTGTCGACAGCTTTTGCCATGATTTGCTCCTTTACTGCCCCGCGCGGGTGAAATTATTCGAAAAAATCAATATTTTTCGAACAGCGCGAGGTTGTATTCGGGAAAGAGTTCCTTCAAAGGGCTGAACGGATACTTTTTCCCTTGTCCGAGAGCGGTTCTCATCAGTTCCCCTTCCGTCAGCGTATAAGCTTCGCCTTCGGCTTCGTTCAACTCGGTGATCCGCCCCTTATTTACTTTGATTTCGTACGTCTTACCGCTTAACGAAAAGCGCGCGTTTAATGTAACTCCCCGCTTGGGGAGAAGTCGCAACAAACCGCCCGCATTCAACAGCTTTCCCATCGAATAGCCTTCGCCTTCCCGGGAAGGAAGCGGTATCCTGAAACCCGAGAGTTCCTTTACGCCGTCGAAGGCGTCGGGGGTGGTGAAACAGGCTTCGACGATTTTTCCGTCGTCGAACAATACGTATGCGTTTGGGATACCGTTTCTTGAAATAAGGTAACCCGAACCGCAAACTTTTGTAAACATTTCAATGACTGCTTTTTGCTCGGACGGAGAACGCAGAACATGCCCCGGGAAAGCTTTCTGCCACTCTGCAAGCACCCGGTAACAAGCTTCCCAATCGTCCGTTATAAGCTTCTTGATTTCGTAATTTCCGCCGTATGGCGCGGGGTAAAATCCGCCCATAAAGTTAATATCCGTAAACCCCAGCCGGGAGTAAAAATCGTGGTTGAAAGGGTGGAGCATTACGAAGGGATATCCCTCCTTTTCCAATGTCGCCGAGACTAAGCCGATCAGTTCGCGGCAGTGACCTTTCCGCCTTGCGTCGGCTCTGGTCGCGATGCCGGTGAGGAAGGGGATTTCCGTGACCGAGCCGAAAATGTCCGCCGACAGAATCTTGACGTATGCCGCGGCGACTATGCCTTTTTCGTCGGAGCGGGTGAAAGCGCGCGCCGGGACATGCCCGAAAAAGTAGTCGGCGTAGGCTTCGTCGCCCGGGAAAGAGGCTATATGCAATTTTTTCAGCTCTTCGGTATGCATACATCGTTATTTTAGCAAAAGGCTCCCCGTTTGACAAGCGATTTACCTTTTTTTCCGTTCCGCACGCGCGATTATAGAGAGATGACGGGGCGGATCGCCGTCAAAAGTCCGACACTCGACATAAAAGCGCCCGAAAACTGCGTGAAACGGCGTCGGCTATATCGGTTTTGCGGTGCAGCGCCCGCTCACGCCCGGGCGATAAATATATAGTAAAAAGGCGCCGCCGCGCTTGCAATGCGGGGAGCATTTGTTATAATAAATGTGTATATATATTGCGGGCGCGTAATATATAAATAAATTCCGGAAGTAAAAGATGAAAAAAAAGTGCGCGTTGATCTTAATGCTGATTTTGGCGGGAGTTGCATTGCTTACGGCATGCAACGAACCCGTAGAGGTGGAATCGATAGCCATTTCCGAAGAGGCGGAATTCAAAACCGACTACATAGTGGGCGAAGAGCTCGATTTAACGGGCATATTGCTGACCGTCACGCGCACGGACGGTACGGCTTACAATGTCTTTGCCGAGGACATAAAGCAGGATCTGAGGATTTTGAACTTTTCGACGTCGCGCCCCGCCGAGAAGGTCACCGTCATGCTCGAATACAAGAAGGTCAGGACTTCTTTTGATATAGTCGTCAGAACCGACGAAGAGGGGGCGCTGCGCTACACCGTCACCTTCCACTCGATGGGCGGCAGCGAAGTGGAGCCGCAGGCGGTACCCGCCTATTCGCTGGCGACGGAGCCGACTGCGCCTGTCATGGAGGGGTACGCTTTCAAGGGCTGGTACACCGAAACCACGTTCAACAACATTTTCAATTTTTCGACGATGAACATCACGTCGGACATTACTCTCTACGCCAGATGGGCGGAGCTTCACTCCGTCACGTTCTACGCTCTGAAAGAGGGGATAGATCCGGAAGATCCGGTTGCGGGAGGCAATCCCGATAACTACGTTTTATTGCAGACCACCGAAGTCCCGGAAGGCGACGCCTTCACCGCCGTACCCGCCGTTCCCACGATAGAAGGCTTCGAAGGCTCCTGGGACAGGAATGTTTTCTCGGCGGTTAACGGCGATATCGAAGTTTATCCCGAATATACTCCCGTTTACTATACCGTTTCGTTCGTGGCAAGGGTCGGGGATGAAGAGGTGAGCCTCGGCGACCCGCTCTCAGTGCGTTCCGGCACAGAACTGAGTGAAGAAGGGGAGTATGCCGAAAATATAGCCGAGTTTGCCGAGTATGCCGACCAGATTGAAGTCGAAGGCAGAGTCTTTACCGGCAACTGGTACCCCGCTCTTCCGCTTACCGTGACTTCGAACATAACCATTTCAGCCGATTTCGGCTACAAATATCATTTGGTCACGTTAAAATGGAATTACGAAACCGATAACGAAAATTACAAAACGGTGTCCGTCCAACACGGGCTGGCGCTGACGGAGGAGGCGGCGGGCGCTCCGGAGCGGGACGGTTACGTCTTTGACGGCTGGTATACCACCACCGAATGCAGCGAGGAGTGGAACTTTACGAACACCGTCACGGATGACGTCACTTTATATGCGGGCTGGCGGGAACTCAGGTACGTCGATTATTACATTCCGAGCGGGCTCGATTACGACGAGGAGCCGGAGTTGGACGAAGAAAATTCCTTCGTAACGGGAGGGGTCACGTACTATCTCTATCTGAGGCGCGAGGTGCCCGACGGCTCCGGCGTCTCGCCGGAGAGCATTCCTCAGGCGACGGGATATTCCGGGACGTGGCACTATTATGTGAACGGCGCCGACGGCGGTCCGTTCAACGGCGTGCAGGAGCTGACGGAAGACGTGCGCGTCTATGCGCTGTATACTCCGAACCTCTATGCCGTCAACTTTATTTCCGATAGCGAGACCGTAGCTTCTCTTGAGGTGCCGTACAACCAAACGATCCCCGCATCGGGGATCCCCGGGGATCCTTCAAGGAACGGGTATACCTTCCTTAACTGGGCGTTGAGCGGCGAAGCAGTGGACTTCGATAATTACAGGATAACTTCCGACGTCAACTTCACGGCGCAATTTACGCCGAACGTCTATGTGGTGGAATTCTACTGTTATCCCGGTTCCGACGTGGCGGACGAAACTTCGGAAGTAACTTACGACAGGACGTTTTCGTTCCCCTCCGTAACTTATCAGGACCACAGGCTGAGCGGCTGGTTTGCGCAAAAAAATTACTCGGACGGATCGGAGTGGCAGAGCGGAACGCCTCTGAATGCCGGGAATATCTCGGAACGAACCGGTTCGGAGGGTAATTTCGACATCCCGGGAACGACCGTACTCAGGCTGTATGCAGGTTGGGTACGGCAGTACGACGTCACCTTCTACGACGACAATGACGAAATATTGAGTCAGATGACGGTGGACGCAGGCAGCGCCTTGAACGAAAGCGACGCTCCCGAAATATCCGGACGCGAAGGCTATAATGCCGTTTGGTACGATTTTACCGGTACGGATCTCGGCGGCGAGTATGAATTCGGTACGGTGTTGACGGGCGACATCGCATTAAAGATAGTCTACATTCCGATAAAATACACCGTCACATTCGATCTGCAGTTCAGGTATTCCGACAATAACGTCAAGGGAACTTACCGTTTGGAGGAGCGCACGTTGCAGGTATCGCACGGCGCTGAGATAGGCTCGGTGACGGGAGCCGACGGCATTCCCGCAGTGAATAATCTCTCCGATACCGAGAAGGCGGCGCTTTTTGCGGGCACCGGCTACACAGCTATCCCCGAAGGGACGGAACTGAATTGGACGCATTCCGGCGGAGCTCAAACCATCGCTTCAACGGTGATAGACGCCGCGGACGAAAACTTTACGGCATACGTTTATGTGGCATATTTCAATGTCGAATGGCGTTCCTCGGACGACCCGGGCGCGATAAACGATCAGATTTTAGATACTGCGGTAACGGAATTCGGCAAGCCGATTCCCGAATATAAAGGCTCCGATCAGCCGGTCAGCACCGGTGAGAAGTTCGAACGTTTCCAGGCGTACACGAAGGACGGAGAACAATACACGTCGACGGAAGTTTCCGAAGACCTCGTCATGCGCCCCGTCTTCAGCCCGATACTTTACAATATCACTTTCAGGGCTCCCGGAAGTAACGACGCGCTTTCTCAATACGACGTCAACGGCGATAGCGAGGAACTCAACGCCAACGGCGCCGCGCAATACGTTTACGGCGAAAAATTGTGGCTGACCGACGGAATAACGGGTCGGCATCCCGTGGTGGACTACGGCGCCGTCAGCGTGGTAGGCAGAGATATCACGGGTTGGACGGGGAATGGTGCCGCCGGTAGCTTCGACTTCTATTACGACTCAGACGCCGGTAAGTGGTACCTTCCCACCGAAGAAGTGCTGAACGGCTCATTCATCCTCGTTTATTCGGGCGGCAACTATTACAGGACATCCGCCGCGGGCGGCGTTCTGACTACAATAGCAAACTGGGCTCCGGACGCAGGCGACGTCATTGATTATTCATCGGACGGCGAAAGGCAGTATTTCGACGCGGCATTCCTGTTCGTCACAGAGGACGTCACCTTCGATCTGAACGATAAAATCACTGTTTACGACGTTACCTTCTATTACGGCGAGGAATACGCCGGAGAGATAGACACGGTAACCGAGGAAGTGCTCCACGGCAACGTCGTGAAGGCGCCGAGTACTCCCTCAGCCGAAAATTACATCTTTATCGGCTGGTACCTTGACGGAGTGCAGTACGACTTCAACGCACAAGTGGTCAGCGACCTTATTCTGACGGCGAGATGGGAGTCGCATATAAACGGTTCCGACGCCGTAAAATACGAACTTGATTCCGAAGGCACGTCCGCCGTGGTCGTCGGCTACGACATATCGAAGCTGGACGGCTTGAAGGACGGAAAACTTCTTATCAGCAACTACTATACCGGCGGCGGCGCGGGCGTTCCGGTCACGAGGATCGGGCAGGGCGCGTTCGAAAATCTCCCCGAAACGGTGACCCAAGTCGTCATACCCGATTCGATAAGGGCTTTCGGAGACGCCGCTTTCAAAGGAGCTTCCATAAAAACGATAGTGCTTCCCGAAATGCTTTCCGTCATTCCGCCGAATTGTTTCAGCGGCTGCGCGGACCTCGAAAAGGTGATATTCCGTAACGGCGGCGCGCTTGTCACGATAGGAAACAGCGCTTTTGCCGGCTGCACGAGTCTTAAACTCGACGAATTGTGTCTTGCCGGCGATTACGAAGGGCATGATTTGAACAGAGACCCCACGCGCTCCTTCCCCGAAGGCTTGGTGACGATAGCGCAGGGTGCCTTCCGCGGCGATTCGGCTGTCACGGCGGTGTACTTCCCGTCGACTATTCTGACGATAGGAAAAGACGCTTTCAGCGGCGCGTCGCTGAAATTCGTCGTCACTTCTTCGAATCTTATCACGCTCGGCGAAAACGCTTTCTACAACGGCGCGTTGTGGCACAAGGCGTTCAAGATATATGTTCCCGATGCCTCGGACTACGCTACCGAGGGCTGGGAGCAATATGCGGGAAGAATTTTCGACAAGGACGAGGTCGCAGGCGATTGGGCATATGTTCCCATCGAAAGCTCCAACCAAGTCGAGATAGTGCAGTACCTCGGAAGTGACTCCGAGATAACGGTGCCGCTTACCGTAGCCGGCAGGACGGTCGGCGCGATAGGCGACTACGCTTTCGGAAAGGGCGTTACGAAAGTTTCCTTCGGCGCGGTTATGAGGATAACGGAGTATACGTTCTCGGCGGCGTCGGAGCTCAACACGCTGGAAATAAGTCGCGGCGCTCAGGAAAATTATGTCGATAACGGCGCGGCGATAATATCTTCGTTCCAAAGCCTCACGTCGCTCGATACGTTAAGCCTTATAAATCCCGACCGCACTGTCGTCAACATCCTCGGCGGACGCAGTCTTCCCACTTCGGTAAAGAAGGTGATAATAGAAAATTCCACCGAAGCCGCGACGCTGTTCAGTGCCGGGGTGCCGAACGACTTTTTGATAAACGCTTCCTACGTAGAGGAAGTCGTCATTATCGGCGGAAACGTCACTGCGATAGGGGAGAATGCCTTCTCCGGCATGACGCAGCTGAGGAAGCTGACGTTTACCGGTGCGGAAGGGATGAAATCGATAGCCGTGTCGGCGTTCGAGGGTGACACAAATCTTACGGAGATATATTGTGACGGCAATGAAGGGCTTCCCGCCTCCGTAGTCGAGATAGGCGCTTCGGCGTTTGAGTCGGTGCCGTGGATCGATTCTTATAAGGACGATCAAGGCTTTACGATCGTAGGCTCCGGGATCCTGTATAAGTATTCCGGTTCTGACGAGATAGTTTGGGCTCCCGAAGGAGTAACTTCGGTATCCGCAGGCGCATTTAAAGGCAACTCCAAAGTAAAAGCCGTCGTTTTCACGGGCGTCGTTGAAAAGTTGAATGTAGCTTCCGAGGCGTTCTCGATGATGAGCTCGCTCGAAGTACTCTTTATAGACGGCAGCGCGGACATAGCTTCGGGCGCATTTACCGATTCCGACAAGTTCGCGACTCTTGTCTCAGACGGCAGCCTGACAATCGCTTCGGGTGCGCTTAACGGCACGCTGTTCGAGTACGATGGGTCTTTCGGCTTCGGCGAAGTCCCCGATCTTCCGCTGCACATCTATACGACGGACGACATCGAAACCGATTCCGACTATTACGGATATTATAACTATTCTCAGGGCGAGATAGGCATAGAAAACGGTTGGATTTACAGTTACGACAGTAGCGAAAACATCAATATTGCCATCAAATATCTGGGGAGCGTGGGGAGCGGAAATTACAATTACGACGAGCGCGTCACGCTGGGCGGCGACTTTACCCGTGTGGCGGGCTATGCCTTCCCGCGCGGCGTGAAAGACGTCGAATATTATACCTCGGTTGCTCCATTCGACGACTACTCTCCGTTCAAGGGGTTGACCTCGGTGGAAACGCTGACGCTGATGATAAACCTCTCCGGGGTGGACGGCGTCGTGACGGTTGCCGGCTCCGATAACATTTTGAACGACCTTATTTCGAGGAGCAAGGCGGCGGATATCCGGCTCAGGATCAACGCCGAACCCTCGCATCAGAACAACACCACGAGACTTTCAACGGTCTTCGGACTCGGGGAGAGCGGTGTGCTCTCTTCGAAGGTAAGCTCCGTGGAGGTCATCGTCGTTGAAGGAAAATCGGCGGTCATCGGGAATGAATTTTTCTATAACCAAAAGAATATCGACGAAATTTTCGTTTCCGACGGCTCCGCGGAACCCGTTCCTTTGGAAAATGCCGAAATTCTCCTCAAAGGGATCTCGATAGGGCAGAGGGCTTTCAGAGGCACCGGCTGGATGGAAAAAATCGACTCCGAACTCGTAACGATAGGCGGCACGCTGATAGATATAAAGAGTGACTCGCCCGTTATAGAGCTTCCCGAGACCGTCACTTCGATAGCAGGCTATGCCTTCGACGGCAGCGCGCTGGAGACATTGGTTATAAACGGTGGAGTCGAAATGAACGCATTCGCACTGTACGGTGCGGATAAAGCCGCAAGGGTGTTTGTTGCAAAAGGCGAAGTTACCGTCACGAACGGAGCCCCGCTCTCGCTTAGCGGCGGCTATACCTTGACGGTGTTCGATTCTCGTGGCGAAAACGGCACATGGGGCGGCGGCACAAACGTCATTTCGAGCCGTATAGATGTTTCCGAGGTCTGTTTTACAACCGCCGACGGCGCCGACGGGCGTAAAATCCAATATATTCTGGGATCCGACTCCGCCCATACTCTTTATATGTACCGCGAATACGAAGAAGCGGACGGCGAATACTTATACGACTATACCGACATCACTATTCCTTCCGAGCTCACGTACAGTTTCGGAAACGGCACTTCGAGCGATTACGCCATAACCGCTTTCGGAAGCGGCATGCTGTTCGGCGGCACCGAAAGTTTTGCCATTCCGTTCTCGGTAACGGGCTTCAAAGCGGACGCATTCCGGAATCTGAGCAATTTGAAAGAACTGGAAATTTACGATGCGGAAGAGAATGCGGAAGGGAATGCGGCTTCACGGATCCCGGCTGAGGAACTTCGCACGGTCATCTCGTCTCACGGCGTCAGCCGCCTTGTTTACAACGGCTCGCTGACTTTACGGGATCTTCTCGGCACGACGGAAGAGCTCGCCGGTTTCGGCATAAGCGAAGTCGAGATCTCTTACGGCACCGAGGAGACCGTGCCGGAACTCTTTGTGGGCTGGAACGGCGTTTCCTCGATAATCTTCCCGGACACCATTAAAAAAGTGGGCGTAGACTCCCTTGAAAACACCTTATGGTATCAAAACTACTGGCATCAAAAATACGGCAGCAGTCACGTCATTCTGGGCGGAGTACTTTATTACAGGTATAAAACGTCGACAGCCACCGGCGGATGGATCACCATTCCGAAGGAGGTTCGTGTGGTCAACACGGACGCCTTTGCCGACCTCGGGCTGGTCGTACAGAGAATAGATTTCGAGAATGGTTCCGTGGCGGAAGAGATCCTGAGCGGAGCGTTCAGAGGCTGCTCCGAACTGAGGAGCGTCGTTCTTCCCGCATCGCTGACAAAGATAGCGGCGGACGCATTCGATGGCACGTTGATCACACAATCCGACGACATGCTGATGACCGACTATTACGACGGCGGAAAAGTGCTTATCAAGTACTACGGCAACTCCGAAGAAGTTACTCTGGACAATACCGTCAAAGTCATCGCGGCGGGCGCATTCGAAGGCAACGAACACCTCCATTCGATAAGCTTCCTGAAAGGCGTCGCCATCGTCTCGATAGGCGAAAACGCCTTTAAAGGGTGCACTTCTCTTACGGACATTTCCTCGCTGGCGACCACTCGGAACATTTTGTTTGTCGGCAGGGACGCCTTCGAAGGTACCCCTTGGCTTGCCGGTCGGACGGGCGACGTATATATCGGTTCCGATTCAAGAAGGGTGCTCTACCGCTTCGGCGGCGGAGAGGACTTTACGATAGATTCCTCTCTTATCGGCATAACCGATGGCGTTATCGATACCATGACCGGGGTCAAGAGGCTTATATTCAGCGGTAATGCGAGAATGCTGAACGCCGCGACGATAGCGAAACTTGCGTCGCTTCCCGGAGTCTCCTCCGTCCGGATCACCGGCGAAGAGAAGCTTGAAGAGGTGCTCGGAGGCATTTATCCGAACATTACGGCGGTCACGCTGACTACCGAGAACGGAATAGCGGCGGAAGCGCTGAAAGGCTGGGAAAACGTTTCCGATGTAACGATTGCGGCAGCGACTGCCGTCGGACGGGACGCATTTGAAGGCACCGCATGGCTTAAAAGCTTAGCCGGGGAGAGCACGTCCGGATTGGTCGTTTACAACAACAGCTACATTCTGGACGCAGTGGATAAAGGCGTTACCGAGATTTATTGCACCAGCGGCGTCCGGTATATCGCTTCGGGCGCGTTCGACGGCGCGGATTGGATTACCGAAATAGACTTTTCGGATTGCGAAAACCTCGTTTCGGTGCCCGAAAACGCCTTTGCGGAATGCGGAAATCTTACTTCGGTGATATTCCCCGCGTCGATGACCCAAATAGGAAAGAGCTTCGGCGAAGGGCAGGAAGTCGTCGTTACGCTGAACTCCTCGAAGGTGGCGGAGATTTCCGATTTCACCGGAATTTCCGGCATTTTGGTCGGGGCGGAGCTTATCAACGATTATCGTGAAAGGTATCCCGAATACAGCTCGTTGTTCGCTGCCCGGGAGGCTTAAAAAAGCATTGACTCCGAAAAGCTGTCTTTTTTCGGAGCGATATGATATAATGATACTAAGTTCGGTAAATCCGACTTGTATAAAGTAACAAAATTGACAAGGAGAACCGAAATGAAGCGCAAAATTTTCAAAGTTTTGGCATGCGTATTGGTGTTGTCCATCGTTATGGTCGGTCTTGTCGCCTGCATCAAAGACAAGGATGAGGGCAAGAAGGACAACAACAAAGACGACACAATCGACATCAATATCCTGCCCGATATGGTAGACTACGGCACCGCCGTTTATTACGATGTCCCGAAGGTCGATTATTCCTCCCATCAAGTGGCTTGGGAAAAAGAGCTTAACGCCAAACTCGACGAGGAGCACGATAACTGGCTTCTCGAAGGGGAAGAAGACTGGGATAACGAAAATTATTACAGCTTCGGAGCCATTACCGGCGAAGGCACCGGCGTCCACCGTCAGCACCGCTTCGGCTACCTCGCCCAAGACGGAAACGGAGACTGGTACTTCGAGGACAGCGACTCGGCAAACACCGTCGAGAGGATCTTCTGCTACTCCACTCCCAGGCAGTTTCTTGAAGCTTTGTCCGTTCAGGGCGTAAAGGTTGCGTACACCGACGGCATGGTCAAATACATAACCCGTAACGACAAACCTTACGACAATCGTGAAGAGTACCACGATTACGAATACGAACTCGGCAAAGCCTCCGCGCTCCAGGACTATCGCGAACTTGAAGAACTCGAAGAGATTTATAACGATTGGGATGAGGATAGGATCGGTCGTGACAGCATGTTCGAAAACTCCGAAGAAGTTTCCGACGCCATCAACCTCAAAAACCGCAAGATCTCCGGCGAAATTTTTGCGATATTCGGTGACGCCGCCGACCAGTTCGCTCTGACGGCGATTGCGCTTCTCGAGTACTCTACCTATGTCATAGAAAACGTGATGATCCCCGCTTACGAAAAGGAGTACAATGCTTCCAAAGCGGCGGACGGTTACTCGGGCGAGTACAACGATCTGGTTGATCTTTCGGGCGCGCTCGACGCAGGGACTTACGCCTATTTAGAAGGGAGTGAAACCGCGGGAGACGTTTCCGATTACCGAAAACTGATAAATTATATGCGCGAAGAGGTGTACGACTACGACACCCTGGTGTATCTTCTGAGCTTCCGTGAGTATGCCGAAATGGCGGTGAAAGCCACAGGTGAATTGGCGGCTTACGAAGTCAAAAACATGGCTGAACCGATGACGCTGTTCGGCTACCATTATCAGTTCAGGCACCGCGATTATAACTTCTACGATACCAATGAAACCTATAATTTCAGGGACGAAAAGAGCTTGATGAGCGACTCTACAAGCCTCGGAAAGTACGAGTACTTCCTGAAGCTCAGCCATGAAAGCTACTTCGCTTCGGGTCCCAACAACACCGTTACCGCCCGGGACGAACAATACGCTCTCGATTACAGAACCATCGACAGGGATCACTATGAACAGGCGTATCGTTACAGCTCCGCCTGCCTTACCGGTTACTACGAGGCGCAGCTTGAGTTCCAAGCCATCCAGGAGAGAATGGACGTCGATATTTACGTAGGCGGCAGCATGGAGACGACCGAGGATGGCAAAATCGCGCAGCGCTATGCGGAAAGCATCGGCTACGCCAAGCAAGGGCCCACCGCCAAATATGACTCCAAAATGACGAAAACCTATTCGCAGGAGATGTTCAAAGCGATGGGCAGCCGCGGCGCCGCTCTCGATTCCAACCTCAAAATTTCGGACGTCAACTGGAAATACACCGCAGACGAGATGACCACCAAAAGATTTAACCTTGTCAGCGCCAGATGGCTTTCGATAGAGGACACCTCGAATCTCGATCCAATAGAAAAATATTACAAGGTCGAGTACGAAATCGAATTGCTGAAGAGCCAGGATTACACCTTAAACCACAGCTATTTAAAAGATTCCGACTTCACCAACGGTCTGCAATACGAAATTTACGCTTACTCCGCCGATTCGGTTCGCGGCATACAACAAAATAAGAAAAACGACGTTATCTACTACAAAACCATTCAGCGCTTTGAAGATGCCGTAAACGAAGCTTCTGGCGGGTATCGTGACGTTTACGCTGCGCTCGAGGAAGATGTCGGCAGGAACTTTGCCGAGTACACCAACCTCAACAGGAACTATTCCGGTATCGACGACGAAATCAAAAACTCCGACGGAGCCGACTGGACGGGCGTCAGAAGCAATGTCAAAGAAACGCTGAACGAGGACTATGAAGGTTACAGCAAAGACCATGACGACGTCGACGAGCACTTTGAAAAGACTCTTATCAGGCAAATTTATGTCTGCAAGACGAGTTCTTCCGATGAGGGTCAGCGCGGCGGCTCCGCAGATCACTGCCTTATCAGCAACAGCTCAAACCACACCAATTATTGCGGTGAGGACTACGATACCAACTGGGCGCTTTCGAGACTTGCAAATAACCACGAAAGGTCGCTTAGGTATATGTACGGACAGGCGGAAGTCGAATTCACGAAGATGAAGCTCGATTATATCGAAAAAACCGTCAACCTCGATTCGATTGCTGCCGGCGCATTGCTGAACGCCGGTCTGGGACGCGACGCCTTCTTTAAGGACAACGAGAACGGGGTCAGAACGGAAACGCTGAATAGCGATGACGATATAGTGAAGGTATTGCGCGACGGTAGCGGTCAACCTATAAACCTTCCGACCTACGGAGGGGAATACGGAGTCGACCCGAAAGAAACAGGCAAAGAATTCACCGTCACTATCAAAGGAAAGCGCTATAAGATAAAATTCGAAGGTTGGTACGTCGACCCGCAATTGAAGTACAAAGTACTTGAAGACGAGCAATATTCCTATGATATCGAGCTCTATCCCGGATACACTGTTACCAAACAATAAACCACTTCATTCCGATAAAAAAGGCTCCCCGGCAGGGAGCCTTTTTTATGTTTTAAGCATTTATTCCCGGAAGAGATTTTCTTCGGGGCGTTTTGCCCGTAAGACCGGTTCGGCACTGTTTTTTCGTCGGGCGACAGCCGGGAATCTTCGGCGATATCCCGCCGGGGAAACTTTCGTTCCGATATCCGCGGAAGGGGAGTCAGGCGGGTTCTTTTATTATCTCCGTCGTGAATTCGGCTATCCTCTTTACGAACGGGAGAAGTATTATCGTAGTTAGCAGGTTGAAAGCGACATGGAAATAGGCAACCAGCGCCGCCTCCCCGAAAAACGCCAGCTTTTCCACCACCGTTTCCCCGAATACGACTACAAACGGCAGGAATATAACCAGTCCTATGGCGTTGAAGGCAAGGTGTATAAGCGCCGTCCTTTTCATATTCGGAGTACCGCCGTAAGACGCCAGCATCGCCGTGGCGCAGGAGCCCACATTCGAGCCCATGATTATATAAAAAGTAGAGACGACGGGCATTATCCCGAGCTCGGTAAGCGTCAGCACCAGTCCCGTCAACGCCGAGGAACTCTGAATGAAGGCGGTAAACGCCATTCCTATCAGAATAAGCATAAACGGGGAACCGATACGCGAGAAAAAGGAGACGAAACCCGGAGAATCCTTTAAATCCATGGCGCCTGCTCCGATGACGTCCAGCGCGATGAAAATAAGCCCCGCTCCCGAAAGAATGCGCCCTAAGTTTTTAAGGTTTTCCCGCTTTGCGCTCATCATGATAAGCGCTCCGGGGAAGACCAGAAAGGCAAAAAGCTCGGCTATCGGCAGCGCGTTGAACGAAAGGAGTATCGCCGTCACGGTGGTGCCGATATTTGCGCCCATTATTATGCAGGTGGCTTGAAAGAGGGAGACTATCCCCGAATTCACGAGCCCCAGCAATATCACCGTCGTAGCCGAAGAAGATTGCAGCACCGCGGCGGAGCCCACTCCGACGCCCACGGCGGCGAGCTTGTTGTTGCCGAGACGTTTGAACAGCGCCTCTATCTTGCCGCCGGCGAGTCCCGAAAGCGACTTCGACGTCATTTTCATGCCCACCAAAAAAACGCCTATACCCTGAAAAAGGCGGAGAATGTCGAGAATCATACCTTTAATTTTATTGCGTTTTCCCGCCGATAATTCCTTTATCCGGCGAAGCTTTTCTGTTGGAAGGTATTTATACTTGTATTTCGGAAAGCATTATAGTATAATATATAAAATAAAAATGTTACGGAGATTAAAATGGAACAAAAATCCGATGTTTCTGTCGTTTCCAGCTTTAATATCGACCACACCAAATTGAAATGCGGGCTTTTTGTATCGGGAAAGGACATGCTCGATTCGGGTTTGGTGCTGACCACCTTCGACCTCAGGATGAAGCGCCCGTACCACGACGAACCGATGACCACCGGCTCCGTCCACGCTCTGGAGCATCTTCTTGCCGATTACCTCAGGGGCGACGACCTTTGGGGGAATAAGATCCTCTACGTCGGACCTATGGGCTGCAGGACGGGTTTTTACGTGATGATGAGCGGCGACCTCGGCTCCAAGGACGTATTGCCGCTGATTATAAGAGCGTTCGACTACATCTCCGAATTTTCGGGAGAAATTCCCGGCGCTACCCAAAAACAGTGCGGAAATTACCTCGATATGGACTTAAATGAGGCAAAAACCGACGCGGCAATCTATTATAACGTGTTGATAGAGGCAAAAAAGGAAAACCTCGTCTATCCCGTCAAACGTGACAAGAAAAAATTGAAATAACCGATATGACCGATCCGAGAATAACCAAACTTGCAGAAATTTTAGTAAACTACTCCTGCGCGCTGAAAGAGGGCGAAAAGGTGCTTATAGAGGCGCGCGGCGTCGACTATATGCCGGTCGAAGCCATCGTAAGAGAGGTGTATAAGGCGAAAGCCTTCCCCTTTGTCTCGATGGAAGACATGCGCGTCACCCGCGCCGTACGGCAGGGCATGACGGAAGAGCTCGCCCGCCTCATGGCGAAGTACGACGCTTACAGGATGAGCGACATGGACGCCTATATCGGTATCCGCGGCGGCAATAATTGCTATGAACTAAGCGACATCGACGGCGAAAAGACGGGTATCTACAACCGCCTCTATTCCCATCCCGTGCACCACGAACTCAGGGTCAACAACACAAAATGGGTGGTGCTCCGTTACCCCACGGAGGGCATGGCGGAACAGGCGAGGATGTCGACGGAAGCCTTCGAAAACTTCTATTTTGACGTCTGCACCCTCGATTACGGCAAGATGGACAGGGCGATGGACGCGCTGAAAGCGTTGATGGAGCGCACCGACCGCGTCCGTATCACCGCCCGCGACACCGACCTTAGTTTCAGCATAAAAGGCATCGGCGCCGTCAAGTGCGCCGGGGAAAGGAATATCCCCGACGGCGAAATTTACTCTGCGCCCGTCAAAGACTCCGTAAACGGCTACATTCATTACAATGCGCCGTCCGTCGAGAACGGCATAGAGTTTAAGGACGTCCGCCTGGAATTCAAGGACGGAAAAATCGTCAACGCCACCGCCAACGACTCCGCCGCAGCCAACAAAATCTTCGACACCGACGAGGGCGCAAGATATGTCGGTGAGTTCGCGATAGGCGTCAATCCCTTTGTCACTAAGCCGATGGGCGACATCCTCTTCGACGAAAAGATTTCGGGTTCCATCCACTTTACCCCGGGGAGCGCCTACGACGACGCCTTCAACGGCAACACTTCGGCGGTGCATTGGGATCTGGTGCTCATCCAGACCCCGGAGTACGGCGGAGGCGAGATTTACTTCGACGACGTTCTGATAAGAAAGGACGGAAGGTTCGTGTTGGAGGAATTGCTCCCGCTGAACCCGGAAAACCTCAAATAAACGCAGGGAAATACGCAGGAATTTAAACAGCGTCAGATACCACCAACGGAGGAGGAAATGGATAAAACGCAGAAAACCGACAACCGCTACGAGCCCCGCCGCCCCGCAGGCTATCTCTACCATACGCTGGTGCCGCTTGCAAAGCTGCTGTCCCGCATTTTAATCAAAGCGCGCTTCGTCCGCGACCCCGAAATTAAAAAAAGGAAGGGACCCTTCGTCGTTGTGGGCACGCACTCCTGCTATATGGACGTTGCGATGATGATGCTTGCGATGTACCCCGTAAGGCTGAATATCGTCTGCGGAAGGGACGTCTTCACCTGGAAAAAGATCAAACCGATAAAGGACGCCGCCGGGCTTATCCCGATAAACCAGTTCGAAATTGACTTAGGTTCCATCCGCATGATGAAACGCGCCGTCGACAACGGATTGTCGCTCGCTCTCTTCCCCGAAGGGAAGTTCACGCTGGACGGGAAGAATATGTTCTATCTTCCCGAAAGTCTCGCGAAGCTGTTAAAACTCATCGGAGCCGACGTGGTGTTCATGCATAACTACGGCGGCTATTGCTCCAAGCCCAGATGGTACTCGGGCTTTAAGTACGGTCCCGTCACGAATAAGTCGGAACTGCTGTTTACGAAAGAAGAGTTGAAAGCAAAGCCGGTAGATGAAATCTATCGCGTTTTAGAGGAAAAATTCAGCTTCAACGACCCGCTCTACCAGCAGGAGAACAAGCTGCGCTTCAAATCAAAACATCCGGCTTTGGGTATCCATTACATACTCTATAAGTGCCCAAAGTGCGGTGCCGAGTATGAGATGGTTTCCACCGATCACCACATAATATGTGAAAAATGCCACAACAAAGTCGCTTTCGACGAGTACGGAACGTTTACTCCGGAGAATGGTTCGGTCACCTTCCCTCGGATAGATCTTTGGTATGATTTCGAGCGCGAGTCGGCAAGAAGGGAGCTCATGAAAGAGGACTTTTCCTTGTCCTATCCCGTCGTCTGGGCGCAAAACGACGACGAAAACAACTATAACGACATCGGAGAGGGCGAGTTCTTCATGACCCGCGAGAAAATGGGGTTCAGGGGGAAAAAGTACTCCGGCGAGGAGGCTTCCGTCGAAATTCCGCTTTTCAATCAATACACCATCGTCCACAAAAATTATGAGGCAATCGACCTCACCGTCGACAACCGCGTCAACCGCTTCTATTTTAAGGACGTCAAGTACTCCTGCAAAATCAATGTGTTGGTGGAGGAGAATTTCCGCTTGAATCACGGTTTGCCTTGCCCCGCACCCGTCGTTCTCCCCGAAGGGAGCCTGATAAAGCGGGAGGACGCGGAGGAAACTTCCTCCGAGCCGCCCGAAGAGATTTCTGCAAGCGCAAAGGAGGCGGGCGAATCCTCCGAAACGCCTGCCGAATAGGCGAAAAACCGATAAACCGATAAACATATAAACAGATAAAAACCTGCGTTTTAAACGCCATAAAAAGGAGAGGATATGTACAAAAAATACGCAGAAGAGGCGATGGATCTCGTAAAGACCATCGAGGCGGACGGCGCCAGGCTGCCCGGTTCCGACGAGGAGAAGGCGGCAGCGAAAAAGCTGGTCGCGGAAATCGATTCGAGAACGGGATTGAAGGCGAGGACGGAAAGCTTCGTTTATGCTCCCGAGGCAAGTATCGGTGCCATCAACAAATTGGGTTGGGTGGCAGCGCTCTTGCTGATTCCGTACTACATGGGCGCAGAGATTTTGGCTCTGGTGGGGTATGTCGCGATAATGGTCTTTGTCGTCACGCAAATAGTCATTTACACCGGAATATGGGATTTTTGCTTTAAAAAAGCCAAGTCCGACAATATCATAACCGAGCTCCCGCCCGCCAAAGGCGACGCCGAATACACCGTGTACCTGGGCGCACACTACGATTCCAGCTGGTGCTGGAAACTGGCAGCCAAAAACCCCAACACCGCCATTGTCAAGACCGCCTACGGCATAATCGGCGCCGTAGCGATGATAGTGATGAGCCTTATTGCCATAATAAACCGCTTCGGAGTTTTCGAAGAACCCGAAGTTGTCTCCGTCATTACATATGTGCTTCCCGTGGCGTTCATTCCCGGCTTCTTCTTTGTCAGTCACTACCTGACTCAGGACAAGGCCGAAGCTTCTCCCGGTGCAATGGATAACCTCAGCGGTATTGCGCTGAATCTTATGGTGATGAAGTATTTCAAAGAGCACCCCGAAGAGATGCCCGAAGGAATGAAGCTTGTCAATATCGGCTTCGCCGCCGAGGAATCTGGTTTGAAGGGCTCCTCCGCCTACGTCAAAAGGCATAAAGCGGAGTTCGACAAGGACAATATGTACGTTTTAAACGTCGACTCCATCTCCGACCCCGGCTATTTCGCCGCAGTAAAGGGCGACCCGTGGCAGTTTACCCGCTTTGACAGAGGACTTATCGATATGATGAAGGAAGCTATCGGCGAAACCGGCGAGAAAGTCAACGAGATAGTCAATCCCGCAGGTGGGTGCGACTCGACGCCGTTTTGCAAAGCAGGCATAAAAACGGTCACTTTTGCCGCACAAAAGCCGACTATTTCCGATTATTACCACACTTTCAACGACGTCTCGGACAGGCTTTCCACCGAAGTGTTCGAAAAAGGCTTCCAAGTCATTCTGAATACCGTCAAAAAGATTGCCGCTTCGCGTAAAGCCCAAAAACCCGCGGCAGAGTTCGCCGCATCCGAAATCGTCGCAGGTCACGGCAACGAAGCCGCTTCCGAAGTCGCCGCAGCCGAAGTCGTTTCCGCTGCGGATACGGAAATCGCTCCCGCCGTCGCTCCCGAAACTTCCGCTTCGGAGGAAGAATAATATCAGGATAAAATAACGCAGGCGCCGGAAAACTTCCGGCAAAACAACCGACAATTCTAAAAAACGGGAGTATGACTCCCGTTTTTTAACCGAGCAGACAAATTTCTTTAAATAATAATTTCATTTTTTTAATATAAATAAATATTCGTGTGCGAGCAATAAGAAATTAAACTTAATGCTGTTAGTTTTCCAATAGCCCGTAGCTTTACAGTTGTGTTGCTCTTTGATGATAATTTCCTTCGCTTTGAAACCGGCGAGCTCAAAAACGCGCATGGTTTCAAACGCAAGGGGCTGTACCATTCCTTTTTTGCGTATATCTCCCATAAGTATAGCGCAAAATTTACCTTTTTTTAATACACGATAAAATTCATCTGCCACTTTACCCATTTCGAACAAGAAATCTTTTATGGGTAAGAGGGAGAGGTCGCCTTCTATATTTTCGCTGTAATGAATGATATCGGCATAAGGGGGATGAGCGCAAATTAAGTCTACCGAATTATCGTTCAGCGGAAGGTTTCGTACGTCGGCTACATCAATTACCGATGTGGCTGTGGTATCGAATCGAAAATCGCATTTTTGGCGGCTTAATTCGACCGCCTCGGGATTGATGTCAAAGCCGATAAAATTTCTGTTTGTGAGCTTTGCCTCCACGGCGGTGGTGCCTCCGCCTACAAACGGATCCAAAACGGTATCGCTTTCCTCAGAGTAGCGCAAAATAATATTGCGCGGGATATACGGCGACCAGTTTCCGCGATATTTCGCATCGTGAGTCGCCCATTTGCCGCGATCGGGAAAAGCCCATACGGTATTGGTTTCCAACTCAAAGTTTTCAGGCTGTAAAGGCACTTTCATTGTCATAGTCAATCTTCTACAAGTTCCGGAGGCACGGGCAAGCCAAGCCGTGTAAGCGGTATATACTCAAAGTAATAATCACAATCAACCGAATGAATGTAATCAAG
>CALVTP010000011.1 GCA_944362765.1 uncultured Clostridia bacterium
TCGGGCGAAATTGGCGAAGGGCTGTATAGACATACGCTCCGAGGCAACTCCCGAAGGGAGGAAACTTGTTTCTTTCGTCCGAAAGCGCCGTAAAATATGCCCCAAGCCGCGGCTATATAATTTTCTTCCCGCCTAATCCCTTCCTTATTGAAAAAGCTCGTACGTGCGTACAAGCTTTTACATAAGGTTTTTTCTTTGCGAGATATTAAAGTCCTCATACTTTAACTTTGCGGGAAGAAAATTATACAAAAAAAGATATTTTCTGGGGCGATAGAAATTTCTTCGAAGCGGTATTATTGGAATACAGCGGGGTACTATGAATATATTAAATTTGTTATAATAAACGGTAAAGCAGGCTTCACCGATAGGAGTACTTGAACTAATTACCTATTTTCCCTTCACTTATCCGCGAAGCGGGAACCTTGAGGAAAACTGCTGTAATGGAAATACAGAATAACAGCATGACTATTTTATATTTCCAATCCGCGTAGCGGCAACCTTGTGGAAAGATGTAGTCATAAGAACGCGAAAGCGGAATAACGATATGCGTATCCTAATATTAATATCCCTATCCCGCGTAGCGGCAACCTTGTGGGCGGCTGGGTGGGTCTAGTCTTCCCGGAGCGAAGCGACTACCTTATGATGTAAAACTGCAACGATACCCACGACTCCGCCTTACTAGACAAACAACGCCGTAAAACCGCCATGATACCCACCACTCCGCCACGATTCGAGCGAGCGCGGACGCGCACTTTTGCGGCAGCAAAAGTGCGCGCCCAAGTGTTTGCCCCAAGGGCAAACACCCTTCGAGCCGACGGAGCGAGAACTAATCGAGTATCCGTATCCGTCCCCTATAATTATATCATAAAGAGGAATAAATTGCAATAGTTTTTGTTAAAGTATTTGATTTAATTTGAGGATTTATATTTGTTTTCTTACTGAAATTTTAATAATTTGGGATTGTACGATTACTTAATAATTGTTTATGTTCGTCTTTGGTTGTCGCCGAAGTTACTTCATTGCGTGATTTATTCTTCTTAACTCATAGTACCCAGCTATATTTCCATAATACCGCTTCGAAGAAATTTCTATCGCCTTAAAAATTATCTTTTGTGGCGGAGTATAGAAATATCGTTCGCGGCATACGTCGTATGCCACTCTCTCATTCCGTCACTCCGCCGCAAAATCTATCTTTCTAAGACGATATCTCTTCCTTCTCTTCGGTATTATAAGAGTTTTCTCCAAAACGGACAGTCGCTTCGCTCCTGTCCTGCCCGAAAGCGCCGTGAAATATGCCCCAAGCCGCGGCTATAAATAATTTTCCTTTGCCCATCTAATCTCACCTTATGAAAAAAAGTCCGTAAGGGGTACGAACTTTCTTCCATAAGTCTAGTTGAAGCGAATTGAAACGTATGCCCTTTTTTAATTCGGGCAAACGCCGCTGCAGACAGTCCCTCACTATAAAATAACGCCGTCGAGATGTAGACTAGCGTGTATCGAACGAGATACGCAGCGGATTGGGGCGAAGGTGAAAATGGAAAGCTGTTTGAGCAAGTAGCAGCTGGGAGCACCGGTGTTGCAGGTGATTTTTCGCGAAGCGTCATCCTCATGGGCGGGTGGTGGGTTAAGTCTAATCGGAGCAGAGCGACCACCTTGTCGCCGCTTGCGGCGAAACCTCGAACAAAAACAAAACAACCAAGCAATAAAGGTTTTGTTTTTGTTCGAAAAAGGCGGAGCGGAACCGTCAGATTGACTCGAAATGATTATGTTATTAATAAAAACCGTTAATGCGGGTGTTTGTCTCAATAATAAAACATTCTTAAGCGTTGTTGCGAGTCAAGCCACGAGCTTCGCGCTCCGCCGCAAGCCGCGGGTATAAATAATTTTCCTTTGCCCATCTAATCTCACCTTATGAAAAAAAGTCCGTACGGGGTACGAACTTCCTTCCATAAGTTTAGTTGAAGCGAATTGAAACGCATGCCCTACTTTAATTCGGGCAAAGGAAAATTATTTAAAAGAACGTTTGCGCGCCGCCTCCGCCTTCTTCTTTCGTCTGACGCTCGGTTTTTCATACGCCTCTTTCCTGCGGAGGTCACCTATTATACCGTCGTTAGCGCACTTTTTCTTCCATCTGCGGATAGCAGAATCCAAAGTTTCGTTATCTTTCACGATGACTGTAGACATATCGGTTTCACCTCCTTTTTTTCAGGAATTTTTGTACTTTAATATATTACAACAGCGATATCGCATTTGTCAAACGCTTTTTTGATTATTCTATTCTCAAAGCGTCGACGACATTCTTTCTTGCTGCCGCCTGCGAGGGCACCAATCCGGACAGCACCGTCAATCCGAGACTTAATATCACAAGCAGCAACGCATGCAGCGGGTTTAGGTTCAGTAGTCCCATGCCCATTGCCGTACCAAGAAGCGCATTTATCGGCGGAATAAGGATGTATGCTATTACTATTCCCAATACACCGGAAACAAATCCGATTATCGCCGTTTCTGCGTCGAAGACGCGGGAGATATCGCGTTTTCTTGCGCCAAGGCTCCTCAGAATACCGATCTCTCTCGTCCTTTCTACAACGGAATTGGAGGTGATAATCGCAATCATTATACAGCTGACGATAAGCGAAATGCTTGCGACGGCTATCAGCACGGTTGTCATAAGGTCGACAATCATGCGCATATTGCCGATAAACATTTCGGAAACATCGAAGTATTGCACCTCTTCGTCAATCCCCAATTCATCATTCTTTTCATTCCAGGCGTCGAGATGCTCGGTTATCAATGTCTTAGCCTCAAAGCCCGACGGATATACGGTAATGAACGCCGGAACGTCATAGCCGTCCGCCGCCAAAGCTCTTAACTTTGTCGATCTTTGCATTCCTGACTGCCCGCTTTCATCCAGGCTCGCAAAGACGAGATCCATGAGGCTGTCTGCGTCCTTTCCGAGAGATTCTCCAAAAAATTTATCTTCTTCTACTACGCATTCACGGGTATCCGGGTTTGCCGCCAGCAACGCGTTCTGAGCCTCCGTCACTTCGGAAGTTCTTGCGTTGTTCAAAACCTTTTCGGCAAGCTCCGGAGTATAGCAAAGAGCATTCCCGACAAAACCCGAAGCGCCGTCTTTCAACCTGTAAATGCCGACAACCGTCAAAGTTTCTTCGGCATCATTCCATAACGTCTCATCGACCGTCAGGGTCGGGTCTTCTGCGCCGTACAGTTTCTTTTCATCATTATTCTTAGGTCTGTATTTGAGCTCTCCGTCTTTGTTTTCAAAGGATTCATAGTAAGTATTGTTATAGGCAATTTTCAGCTCGTAGCCCAACAAATCATCGAACTTAATTGAATCTTTATATTCGTAAGCTGCTTTGTCTCCATCCTGTTTGATGGCGTTTCCTTCGCCGTCGCGTTTGTAGACGTCAAATCCGAAGCATCCGAGGGCGCTCGGATGAATTTTATTTTCTCCGTTGACCACCAAAATGATTTCGTTGGCGTTTTGCGGATAATGACCGCCGATACGTTCATAACTGTTTTCGACAAACTCCTGACCTCCCGCGAGCTGGAACCAATTCAGCGGCTCCTGACCGTTGGAGCCCAATACCTGCCCCGCAATCGAAAACGCGTCGGTGATTTGCGGGAGAGGGCTGACGTCAAGATAGACGGTATTGCCGTTCTCGTCCAAAGACTCCGCCAGAATATTCATTTTCGTACCGTAGAAATAGTTTATGGAGTTCACCCAATCGGGATGCTCCTCCTCCATTTTCTTTAAGTATTCCACATATTCGGTATTGATGGTATTATGTCCTATCGAGCTTGAGCTGGAATCCAAAAAAACGTCAATGAGCGAAGTCATACCGGCACCGCTAAGGGACATCGAGGAAGAATCGTCGAAGTAAATGACGTCCTCGTCGGGGTGCTCCATTGTCGTCCCGCTGCCGACAGTAAGATTTTCAATCATGTCGGTAAAAATCGAGTAGTCGATTGAAAATTCGTACATGCCTATCGGAACGGTAGCAAGGATGTTTGCCTGCATTGTCTCCAACATGACATTAAACCCGTTGGACATAGCTAACACCAAAGCCAAAGAGATGATGCCGACGGAGCCGGCAAAACTCGTAAGGAAGGTACGGCGCTTTTTTGTCAGCAGGTTTTTCAATGACAAACTGAAAGCCGTCGTCGCCTTCATCGAAGTGGCTTTGAAGGGGGATTTTTGTCCGCGCTGCTTTATTCCGAGGGCGTTCATGGCTTTTGCGTCGGAATTTTGAGCGTCGGCAGCTGCTTTTTCCTTTTCACCTTTTTTAAAAGCCGCTTTCTTTTCCTTCTTCTCATCGGAGGAGGCTTTTTCGGCGTCCAAATGCACGATTTCGGGTTCCCATTCGTAAGGATCGGTATCGGATTCGACTAAACCGTCCCTCAGCTTTACTATACGGGTGGAATATGTATCGGCAAGTTCGTTGTTGTGGGTGACCATGATGACGAGTCTGTCCTTTGCCACCTCTTTCAGTAGTTCCATGACCTGCACGGAAAGTTTGGAATCCAATGCTCCCGTCGGCTCGTCCGCCAAGACGATTTTCGGGTTATTTACAAGCGCTCTGGCTATTGCAACGCGCTGCATTTGTCCGCCGGAGATTTGCGACGGCTTCTTCTTCAATTCGTCGCCCATTCCGACTCGCTCCAAGGCGGCGATCGCCATCTTGCGTCTGGCGGCTTTGTCTACGCCCGAAAGGCTCAACGCGAGTTCGACGTTTTCCAATACCGTCAGGTGCGGAATGAGGTTGTAGTTTTGAAAGACGAAGCCTATCGTGGCGTTTCTGTATGCGTCCCATTGTTCGGACTTAAAGTCCTTTGTGGAGGTATTGCCGATGACAAGGTCGCCCGTCGTATACCTGTCCAAGCCGCCGATGATGTTTAAAAGCGTCGACTTGCCGCAGCCCGAAGCACCGATGACGGAGACGAACTCCGACTCGCGGAACGCCAGCGTCACTCCTCTGAGCGCGCGGACGGAATAGTCGCCCATTTCGAAGACCTTGGTTACATTTGTCAATTTTAACATTTGTCGCCTCTTTGTCCTAAGTTATCTTGAATTATTATCGGTTATTTTCATGGGAAAACGAGAATCAGCCCATTTTTTCATTGAGCTTTTCCCCGCCCAAGATATGTATGTGAAGGTGCCCTACCGATTGGCAGCCGTCATTACCTTTGTTGGAAACCACTCTGAAACCGCCGCCGAGACCCAATTTATCGATAAGTCCCGCAAGTGTTCCGAACATTCTGCCGAGCGCTTCCGGCTCCTTTTCAGCCATGTCGGCGATATCGGAGTAATGTTTTTTCGGCATCATCAGATAATGTTTCGCGGCTTGCGGATTGATGTCGGCGATTATCAGAATATCGTCGTCTTCATAAAATTTTGCGGAGGGGATTTCGCCCTTTATTATCCTGCAAAAGAGACAATCACTCATCTAAAAGTTCTCCTTTTAAACCATCGGAAAAAATTTCCGTCGGAACTATTATACCATATTCTGCGGCGGTGTCTACATAAAATTTTATATAGTATTCGGAATAACCTAACCGATAGCCATTTTCTTCACTCTCAAAAAGCACGCGCTGACGCACATCTGACATCTTTTCAAGGTAGTTGCGCCTCAATTTCGCCTTCAATTCGCTCAAAACGGCTTCGCGCTCTTTTACGATACTTTTATCTATTTTTTTGAACTTGAATGCGACGGTGCCCTCTCTTGCGGAGAAAGGAAAGATGTGGATATCGGAAAATTCGGCTTTTTCAGCCAAGAGCAGCGAATCCCCGAAATCGGCGTCCCTCTCCCCCGGGAAGCCTACGATTATATCGGTAGTCACCGAGGCAAGCGGAAAGTATGTTCTGATTAAAGCCACCTTTTCGAGGTACTCCGACGCGGTATACTTTCTGTTCATCGCCTTTAAAACGGCGTCGGAACCCGATTGCAGCGACAGATGAAAGTGCGGACAGAACCGCTTCAGACCCTTCAAAGCGGTCAGCAATTCGTCGTCTATGCCTTCGGCGTAAAAGGAACCGAGCCTCAGTCTCACGTCTATATCTTTCAAAGCTCTTATAAGCCCCGCGAGGCTCTCCCCGGTATCAGAGCCGTACGCCGAAAGATTTATTCCCGTCAACACGATTTCGCGGGTGAGGCGGGAAAGCTTTTCGATTTCACGCACGCAATCGTCCGCCCTTCTGCTCCTCGCCCGACCCCTCAGATATGGAATGACGCAATAAGAACAAAAGTTGTTACATCCGTCCTGTATCTTGACCAAAGCCCTGGTTCGGGTAACCGCGGGAAGAGCTATGGGATATTCAAACTCGGTTTTCGGATAAAACTCTTTTCTTGCGGGGGAGCGCAAAAACTTGACGACGTTATACTTACCGCCGACTCCCGAAAGATACTTTACGCCCTTGTCGACATAGAATCCGGGGTTCTTTTCGGCAGCACAGCCGACAATGAAGATTTCGGCTTCGGGATTGTATTTTTCTACGCGCGAGATGATTTGCCGCGACTTTCTTTCGGCTTCGGCGGTGACTGCGCAGGTATTTATGATGTATTTATCGGCGTAACCCAATTTCTCGGTGACCGAAACGCCCGCGCTTATCAGGGCGCCCGCTATCTCGTCGCACTCGTATTGGTTGGTTTTGCATCCGAGGTTAAAAACGGCAACGATAAGTTTTCTTACCGCCTTCAAAGCCGTCCACTCCCCTTCATCGGCTCTGTCGACGATTTCAAAACCGGCGCGGGTGTATTTATCGATGACTTCGTCTGCCCGGGAGCTTAAAATGCCCGACAGAATACAGACGCTGCCTTCACGGGTCACTCTTCCGAGCCCCGGCAAAAGCCGAAGCAATATGTCGGCGGTGAGGTTTGCGAGTACGACGTCGAATCTTTCCGTTATCCCTTCCGTAAGCGAAGTAAGTCGCACTTCGGTGGCGTCCGAAACCTCGTTCAGCGCGGCTTGAGCCACTGCATCCCTGACGGCTTCGGGGTCGAAATCGGTCATCAGAACGCTCCGGGCTTTGCACTTGGCGGCGGCAACGCCCAGAATACCGCTTCCCGTTCCGACGTCCAATACCTTTTTCCCCGCCGTTTCGCCGTTCATCAGGCGAAGGGCAAGCCTCGTCGACTCGTGTGCCCCCGTTCCGAACGCCGTCGAAGGATTGATTAAAATCCGCTTTTTACCTTCTTCGGGAGGAGCGTCGCGAAGCCAGACGGGAACGAGCTCGACTTCTCCTTCGGTGCGGATTTTATAAAATTGTTTCCAGGAGTTTTCCCAATCTTCCTCTTCTCCGGAGTAAGTTTTCAGCTCCTCGTAGTGCAAAAAGGGGTAGCTTTGAAGCGCCCCTTTCACCCTTTCTTCCG
Source organism: uncultured Clostridia bacterium (assembly GCA_944362765.1). Lineage (GTDB taxonomy): Bacteria > Bacillota > Clostridia > Christensenellales > DTU072 > Stercoripulliclostridium_A. The sequence goes on from CALVTP010000011.1 coordinate 7,389, forward strand.
GATTTTCGCCGCCCGGGAAGACTCCCTTGACGACTACGCCCTCGTCCGAAAAAATCCTGTCGTCGGCGTAGTCCCAATTCATCGGATCGCGGAGCACTTCCTCTACGTCGCGGACGTCGTTTATCTCGACGCCCGAAGCTCCCGCCGTCCACATGGCATCGGCGGCGAGTTCCTGGAGGTCGCGGTCGGTTTTGAGGGTTACGGTAAAATACATCAGTCGAGGTTTCTTATTTTCTTTTTATATTTTTCTACTTCGTCGTACTTGGCTGAGCGGTCGAGTTCTTCGAAATATTGTCTCAGTTCCTTTCTTTGTTTCAAAGAAAGATCCTTCGGCACGTCGACTTTTATCGTCACCAGAATATCGCCGTAGGCGTTCCTTCTGAGATCTTTGACCCCCCTCCCTTTAACCTTGAAAAGGGTGCCGTTTTTGGTACCGGCGGGGATTTCGAAGGAAACGGGTTTATCCAAGGTAGGAATTTCGACGGTGTCGCCGAAGACGGCTTGAGTAACGGTTATCGGAAGGTCGAAAAGAAGGTCGTTTCCCTTCCTCGTGAACAGCGGGTGCGGTCTTACCCTGAATACCAGAATAAGATTGCCGTTCGGTCCGCCGTTGTAACCGGCGTTGCCTTCGTATTGCTGGTTCAGCATCTGCCCGTTATCGACTCCGGCGGGGATATTGATAGTCACTTTGCGGGTCTTTTTGACTCTTCCCTTGCCTTTACAATCGGGACAGGGATCGGTAATTATCTTTCCCGTTCCGCCGCACATGTCGCAGACGCGCTCCGACTGCATTACGCCCAGCATCGTGCGCTGCTGAACGACTATCCTTCCCCTGCCGCCGCACTTGGTACAGGTCTTGATACCGGAAGCATTCTTGGCGCCGGAGCCGCCGCAGGTCGCACACTTTTCGACGCGGGTGTAGCTGACTTCCTTTTTGCAGCCGAAACAGGCTTCCTTGAAGGTAAGCAGCATTTCGAGCTCTATGTCGTCTCCCTGCCTCGGTTGGGTGGCTGTCCTTCCGCCCGAAGCCGAGCCGCCCGAAAACGCCGAGAAGATGTCGGAGAAAATATCTCCGAAGCCCCCGAAGCCCGACGCCGAACCGAAGCCTCCCTGCCCGAAGGGGTTGAAGCCCGCCCCGCTCATGTCGGGACCGTTTTCGTTGCCGTATTGGTCGAAAGCCGCCTTCTTTTGGGGGTCGGACAACACGTCGTAGGCGTATTGAATCTCCTTGAACCTGGCTTCGGCTTCCTTTTTCTCCTTTTCGGGAGCGGTGGCGTAGACGTCCGGGTGATATTTCTTCGCAAGACGACGATACGCGGACTTGATTTCGTCCGCGCTCGCCGATTTATCTACGCCTAAGATGTCGTAATAATTTTTTGCCATTCTTTTTTATAACTTACTTGATGTCGTCGGGGTCGACGTTTATCGTGGTGCCGTCCCCGTCCTGAGAAGCGCTTCCGCCTTCGGCTCCGCCCGCTTCAGCGCTCGCCTGATAGAGCTTGGTGAAAATGGGGTTGGTAGCCTTGGAAAGCTCTTCGGTAATGCTCTTTACCGTCTCGACGTCTTCTGCCGTCTGAAGCTTTTCTTTGGCGCTCTTTGCAGCCTCCGTCAAGGTGTTCTTGTCCTCGTCGGAGAGTTTGTCGCCCGATTCGCCGACAGCCTTCTCCACCGCCAGCACCAGCTGCTCGGCTTGGTTTTTCATGTCGACGAGTTCACGCCTTTTCTTGTCTTCCTCGGCGTACTTTTCGGCGTCCTTCACGGCGCGGTCGATGTCTTCCTTGGAAAGGTTCGAAGAAGCGGTTATCGTGATATTCGCCGATTTGTTGGTGCCTTTGTCGACGGCGGTGACGGAAACTATGCCGTTCGCGTCTATATCGAAGGTTACTTCGATTTGCGGTACGCCGCGCATGGCAGGCGGAATTCCGGTAAGTTCGAATCTTCCGAGCGTCTTGTTGTCGGCAGCCATCGGACGTTCGCCTTGCAGGACGTGAATGTCAACGGAAGTCTGGTTATCGGAAGCCGTCGAGAAAATTTGCGACTTTTTGGTAGGAATGGTAGTGTTGCGGTCGATAAGCTTGGTGAACACGCCGCCCATCGTCTCGATACCTAATGACAGCGGAGTGACGTCCAAAAGCAATACGTCCTTTACGTCTCCTGCCAGCACGCCGCCCTGGATAGCCGCGCCGAGAGCCACGCATTCGTCGGGGTTGATGCCTTTATAAGGCTCTTTGCCGGTGACGTTCTTGACGGCGTCGACGACGGCGGGAATACGGGTGGAGCCGCCCACCAGAACGACTTTGTCAAGGTCGGACATCTTCAAGCCCGCGTCTTTCAATGCCTGCAACGTCGGTCCGACGGTGGCTTTTACGAGATCGGCGGTCATGTCGTCGAACTTGGCGCGCGAAAGGTCAAGGTCGATGTGGAGAGGTCCGTTGGCGCCCACCGTGATAAACGGCAGGTTGATGTTGACTTTGGTCATGCCGGAGAGCTCTATCTTCGCCTTCTCGGCAGCCTCTTTAATACGCTGCATCGCCATTTTATCGGAAGAAAGGTCGATGCCGTCGGAGTTTTTGAATTCGGAAACTATCCAATCCATTATCCTCTTGTCGAAGTCGTCTCCGCCAAGACGAGTGTTACCGTTGGTGGCAAGCACTTCGAAGACGCCGTCTCCGAGTTCCAGAATGGAGACGTCGAAGGTGCCGCCGCCAAGGTCATAAATAAGGATCTTTTGCGATTTGTCGCCCTTGTCGAGCCCGTACGCCAAAGCCGCCGCGGTAGGTTCGTTTATGATTCTCATCACTTCAAGCCCCGCAATTTTACCGGCGTCCTTGGTCGCCTGACGCTGGGAGTCGGAAAAGTATGCGGGCACAGTGATGACGGCTTTGTCGACTTTTTGTCCGAGATATGCCTCGGCGTCGTTTTTGAGCTTCGTCAGGATCATCGCGGAGATCTCCTGCGGAGTGTAGGCTTTGCCGTCGATGTGCACTTTATAATCGGTACCCATCTCCCTCTTTATCGAAGAGATCGTCCTGTCGGGGTTGACGACCGCCTGGCGCTTTGCAAGCTGTCCTACCAGCCTTTCGCCGGTCTTGGTGAATCCTACGACGCTCGGCGTGGTCCTTGCGCCCTCGGCATTAGCTATTACGGTGGCTTCGCCGCCTTCCATGACGGCTACGCAGGAATTGGTGGTTCCAAGGTCTATTCCTATAATTTTCGACATAATTTACATCTCCTTTTACTGTTATTTCGGTTGACGCTGCCGCGTCGATTACAAACTAATTTGCTACTTTTACCATCGCGTAACGGATGACTTTGCCGTTACGGAGATATCCCTTTCTGATGACTTCGACTACCTTTCCGGCGTTTTCGGGATCCTCAACCTGCATTACGGCGTTATGGAAGGCAGGGTCAAACTCCTTCCCTTCGGCTGATATTTCGGTGACGCCGTATTTGTTGAAAAGCTCCGTGAACTGCTTTTTTATCAGCTCAACGCCCTTTCTGGTGGCTTCGTCCGAAATCATTCCGAGAGCTATTTCGACGGCGTCAAGCACGGGAAGAAAAGCTTCCAGAATGCCGTCCGCCCCGTCCGCTCTCGCTTTCGAAACGGCGTCCGCGGTGCGCTTCCTGTAATTATCGAACTCCGCCTGCACGCGCATGAGGGCGTCCTTGTACTCATCCAGCTTCTCTTGCGCCATTTTGATGAGATCCATCTCCTCGTCGCCTTCCGCTTCGATATCCTGTTTATTTTCCCCTTCCGCTTCTACAGCGTTTTCATCGGAAAGCTTCTCACCCGCGGATTCTTCCTCGGTTTCGGGCTCCATCGGGGTCGGCTCCTCGTCGGGAATGCCTTTATTCTTCTTCATTTTTATCTCCTTTACCGGTATTGAGCGACCTGCCGATGTAACTCAGCACGCTCATCACCTTGCTGTAATCCATTCTCTCCGGACCGATGACCCCGGCATAACCGACGTCCCTTCCGTTGACTTTGTATTTGGCGCTGATGACGGCACATTTTTCCATCCCCTGCGTCTCGTCCTTTCCGATACGCACGTTGAATTCTATGTCGTCGGTCGTGTCGATAAGCGCCGCTACCAGCGATTTATTATCCACGATGCTTAAAAACTTCTGCGCCGAACCGATGTCCGCCTCGGGATAGTTGAGCATCTTGCTCTCCCCTTCCATGAATACCGATTCGTCCGTGACCGAGCTGTACGCCTTTAATATCGCTACGACGTTATCGAACAGTTCCTTGAATTCGTTCAATTCCCTGTCCACGGTCGAGACGGCGGTTTCCAGCTCGCTGACGGCTTTGCCGCCGAAGATTTTATTCAGCATCAATACCGCACTGTGCAGAAACTCCTCGTCGACGACGTTTTTCAGCGTTATAACCTTGTCGCGGATGATCCCCGAGTCGGTTATGATGATGACAAGCGCCGTATGCTCGTCGAGCCCCACAAGCTTAATTTCCTTTATGAGGACTCCGCCCACGTTCTGGAGCACGATAACCGAGGTGTAGTTGGTGACGTCCGAAATGACCTTGGCTGTCGTCCTGACGATGTCCTCCACTGCGTTGAATTTCGAGGCGAAGGAGGAGTCTATAAGCCTTATCTCCTTCTTCTGAAGGGGTCGCCTGTTGACGAAAAATTCGACGTAGTACTTGTACGCCTTCGGGGTGGGACAACGCCCTGCCGAAGTGTGCGGCTGCGCAAGATATCCCATATCCGAAAGCGCCGCGAGTTCGGAACGAATCGTCGCGGAACTTATCGAAGAAAAATATTTTTCCTGCAACTCTCCGCTGGAGATCTGCCGCGCCTCTTTGATGTACTCTTCGACGACGGCTTTCAGGATATTATGTTTTCTTTCCGATAATCTTTCCATATTTTCGCGCGGCTTTGGCAGTGGAATTAAAGTATTGTTAGCAATCTCACTGCCTGACTGCTAATCATATTATATTCCCGGTCTTCCCCTTTGTCAACAAAAATATGCAAGGAATTTCAAAAATTTTCGGTAAGGGGCGACTCGGTTCCGGGCACGGAAAAACGCTTCCCGTCCCAAAAAAAGAAAAGGCGCCATGTTCCCGATAAACGGTAAATTACTTAAAGACAGGATATTGCTTGAAAATCGGAACCGACGGGGCAATTCATATAAAAAGCCTTGCGACGGCGCTTTCGAAGAGCAATTTGTCGTGTTTCATCCTGAAATAGTCGCCGTCTTGTTCCGCAAACGACGCCGCACTCTTTAATTCCTCGGCATAGCGAAGGCGGAAATTACAATCGAATTCCTCTTCGAATTCGGGAATATACAGCCCTTTTTCTGTACGAAGCGCTAGAATTATCGCCTCTTTTGCGGCTTCTTCCGAAGAAATCACCTCTTCCTCCGCCCTTCCGGCACCGTAGTTTTCTCCTGCCAGATACCTTGCTATGGAAGAAGGGTTGAAATACCTCTTCCCGGCAATAAACCCGTGCGCCGCCGCGCCGAAGCCGAAATACTCCGACCGATCCCAATATTTTTGGTTGTGGCGAGACTCGAAACCGGGGAGCGAAAAATTGCTGATTTCGTAGCGGTGAAAGCCCCTTTTCAGCAATTCTTCCATGCATGCGTCGTATGAATCGACGGCGGCGTCCTCGTCGGGAAGGTTTATTTTCCCCGTCTTCACTCTTTCGTACATGGCGGTTCCCGGTTCGAGTTTAAGCATATACATCGAAATATGCTTTGAAAACCCGGCGGCTCTTACAGCCGACGCCGCGGCGGCTTCCGGGGCGTCTCCGGGAAGCCCGAGCATGATATCGACGGAAATATTGTCGAAGACCTTAGCCGCTTTTTCAAGCGCGATCTCCGCTTCGTGGGCGGTGTGTCTTCTTCCCGCAGTCTTCAGAACCTCGTCGGAAAAACTCTGCACACCGAAGCTTATGCGGTTCACGCCCGCAGCCTTCAACCCCTTAAAATCGAGTTGAGGCTCCGGATTGGCTTCGACGGTTATCTCCGCAGCGGAAAAGTCGTGATGTTTCCGGACGGTTTCAATGATGTCGGCTATCTCCACCGGGGAAAGAAGCGACGGCGTGCCGCCTCCGAAATAGAGGGTATCGGTTGTCGCTTTTTCGGTAAAACAAGCCGCCGCGGCGATTTCTCTTTTCAAAGCGGCGGTGTAAGAAAAAATGTCGTTCGGGTTACCCGATACCGAAAAAAAGTCACAATAAAAGCACTTTCCGGTACAAAAAGGGATATGGAGATAAATTCCCCTAGTCTTTTTCATCGAATTTCAGAATCGACATGAAAGCTTCGCTCGGAATGGCGACTGAACCGAATTGGCGCATACGCTTTTTCCCTTCTTTCTGCTTCTCGAGAAGCTTTTTCTTTCTGGTGATGTCGCCGCCGTAGCACTTTGCAAGCACGTCTTTTCTGAGCGCTTTGACGGTCTCTCTCGCGATTATTTTGGAGCCTATAGCCGCCTGCACGGGAATTTCGAACATCTGGCGGGGGATGACCTCTTTCAGCCTTTCCGCAATACTTCTTCCCCTTGCGTACGCCTTGTCGCGGTGGACTATGAGAGAGAGCGCGTCGCAGCTTTCGCCGTTCAGCAAAAAGTCAAGTTTGACAAGATTGTCGGCGCGATAGCCGTCGGGCTCGTATTCGAGGCTTGCGTAGCCGCGCGTCCGCGATTTCAGCGAGTCGAAAAAGTCATAGATTATCTCGGCAAGCGGAATTGTATAGTTGATTTTGACCCTCGATTGGTCGAGATAAGTAAGATCGACAAAGGTGCCCCGCTTTTCCTGGCAAAGCTCCATAACGGAGCCGACGTACTCCGGAGGGGAGTAGATCTCTGCTTTGACGATGGGTTCCTCTATCGACTCGATTTCGGTGGGCGGCGGAAGGTGGGAAGGATTGTCGACGGTGATTTCCTCGCCGTTGGTCTTTTTTACGCGGTAGCTGACGCTCGGAGCCGTCGTGACGAGATCGAGGTCGAACTCCCTTTCCAGCCGCTCCTCGATGATCTCCATATGAAGAAGTCCCAGAAAACCGGCTCTGAAACCGAAGCCCAGCGCCCCCGACGTTTCGGGTTCGTAAATGAGAGAGGCGTCGTTCAGACTCAATTTGTCGAGAGCGTCTCTTAAATCGTTATATTTACTTCCGTCTGCGGGGTAGATTCCCGCAAACACCATAGGACTTATCTTTTTGTATCCTTTCAGCGGCTCCGGGGCGGGAGAATCCGAATCGGTTATCGTATCTCCGACGGCGGTGTCCTTGACGTTTTTTATCGAAGCGGCGATATAGCCGACATCCCCTGCTTTCAGCTCGGGAACGGGAAGCATCTCCGGGGTGAACACACCCACCTCGGTGCACTCGAAGCACTTTCCGGAACTCATCATCTTTATCCCCGTTCCGGGACGCACGGAGCCGTCCACGATCCTCACAAGGCATATGGCGCCCTTGTAATTGTCGTAGGTGGAGTCGAAAATCAGAGCTCTCAGCGGTGCCTCTTCTTTCCCCGAAGGGGGCGGCAGCTTTTCGATGACGGCTTTCAATACCTCGTCGATATTGATACCTTCCTTTGCGCTTATCAGCGGCGCGTCGTCGGCAGGAAGACCTATTATGTCCTCTATCTCCTTTTTGCAGCCGTCCGGATCGGCGGAGGGAAGATCTATCTTGTTGATGACGGGAATAATTTCAAGGTTGTTGTCTATCGCAAGATAGGCGTTCGTCAGCGTCTGCGCCTCTATCCCCTGCGTGGCGTCGACTATCAATATTGCACCTTCGCAGGCAGCAAGCGAGCGCGAAACTTCGTAGGTGAAGTCGACGTGCCCGGGGGTGTCGATGAGGTTCAGAGTATACTCCTCGCCGTTATAGTTATAAAACATTCTGACGGGGGTCAGCTTTATCGTAATGCCCCTTTCGCGTTCGATGTCCATCGAGTCCAGAAGCTGCTCCTTCATGTCGCGCTTCGATACCTGCTCGGTAAACTCCATCAACCTGTCGGCAAGGGTGGACTTGCCGTGGTCGATGTGCGCTACTATGCAGAAATTTCTGATCTTTGACTGCCCGGAACTCATAAACTCCCTTAATGAATCAGTCTTTCTTTTGCTTGGAGCGATAGTCGTCTATCGCGGCGTGAATGGCTTCCTCCGCCAGCACCGAACAGTGTATTTTTTGGGGAGGGAGTCCGCCGAGAAACTCGACGACGTCGGCATTTTTTATTTTCAGCGCCTCATCTATCGTCTTTCCGATGACCATGTCGGTCGCGACGGAAGCGGTGGCAATCGCCGCCGCGCAGCCGAATGTCTTGAACTTGGCGTCGACGATCCTGTCGCCGGAAATTTTCAGATAGATCTTCATTATATCGCCGCAGGACGCGTTTCCGATCGTGCCTACGCCGTCCGCGTCGGGTATTTCACCCGAATTGGACGGATTTTGAAATACTTTCAACACTTTTTCGTTATACATATGACCCTGTTCCTTTATCGGCGTCGAAGAGCGGGGAAATGCCTCTCAGCTTTTCGACGGTATCTTTTAAAACTTTGAACGTGTAATCCATCTCCTCCCGGGTGGTGTCCCGTCCTAAGGAAAATCTGATGGAGCTGTGCGCCAGTTCTTCGGGAACGCCCAGCGCAAGAATGACGTGCGAAGGCTCGAGGGAGCCGGACGAGCACGCCGAACCCGAGCTTACGGCAATGCCGTTCAGGTCGAGATTTATAAGGATGCTTTCCCCTTCTATGAACCCGAAGCTGAAGTTGGCGTTCCCGGGAAGCCGGTGTTCCCTGCCGCCGTTCAGATAGGAGTAAGGGATCTCCTTCAACACTCTGTCGATGAAGGCGTCGCGAAGCTCAGCCTTGTGCGCGTTGTTCGCGTCGCGGTTTCGGACGGCGATTTCGAGCGCCTTCGCCATGCCGACGATAAGCGGAGTGTCGGTGGTACCCGCTCTTCCTCTCCTTTCCTGGTGTCCGCCGGCGATAAGCCTTTCGATCCTCACTCCGGAGCGGATATATAAAACCCCTATCCCCTTCGGACCGTGGAACTTGTGCGCCGACATACTCAGCATGTCGATATTGAGTTCGTCGACGTCGACGGCTTCGGAATCCATCGCCTGCACGGCGTCGGTGTGGAATAATATACCTTCCTCGCGGCAGAATGCGCCTATCTCTTTTATCGGCTGAATGGCGCCCGTTTCGTTGTTTGCAAACATGACCGAAACCAGGACGGTGTCGTCGGTGACGGCTTTTTTGATGTCCTCGACACTGACTCTTCCGTCCCTTCCGACGGGCACGTAACTGATCTCCACGCCGTCCTTCTTTTCGAGATACTCGCAGGTTTCCAATATCGCGGGGTGCTCGACAGCCGTCGTGACGATGTGCTTTTTCTTGGCTTTGGAGGCGTATACCGCCCCTTTCAGCGCCCAATTGTCCGACTCGGAACCGCCGGAAGTGAAATATATCTCGTTTGTCTTTGCGCCGATAAGCGAAGCTATCTTCGCCCTGGACTCGTCGACAGCCTGCAGCGCCTCTCTTCCGAACGAGTGAAGAGAGGAAGGATTGCCGAATTTTTCGGTAAAGTACGGCAGCATAGCTTTCAGAGCGTCCTTATCCAGCGCGGTTGTGGCAGCATTATCCAAATATACCCGCATAAGCGCTCCTTTTTTGATTATTTCAATATTTTCCCGCTTACAGAATGAAATCGTCCTTGTAGAGAGGATATTTATCGGTAAGCGCCTTGATTTTAGCCCTGACCTCGGGGAGTGCCGCTTCCTTCCTTCCGATGACGTCGACTATGCAGCCGCCGATGACAGCCATCGCTTCTTCGTCCATGCCGCGCGTCGTCACCGCAGGAGTGCCTATCCTCAGACCGTTGGGGTTGAAGGGGCTGGCGGTGTCGTTCGGAATGGAGTTTTTGTTGGCGGTGATGTTGCCTTCGTCCAGAAGATTTTCGAGCTCCTTTCCCGTAACGCCGGATCCGCGAAGATCCAAAAGCATAAGGTGGGTGTCGGTGCCGTTCGAGAAAAGTTTGACTCCTCCCTCCGTCAGCGTCCCGGCAAGCGCCTTGGCATTCCGGATTATTCTTCCTTGATAATCTTTGAATTCGTCGGACAGCGCCTCTTTGAACGCCAAAGCCTTTGCCGCGATGATGTGCATCAACGGTCCCCCTTGCGTGCCGGGGAAGACGGCTTTGTCAATCTTTTTTGCGATCTCCTCGTTGTTTGTCAGGATCATGCCGCCGCGCGGTCCGCGGAGAGTTTTGTGAGTGGTCGTAGTGACGACGTCGGCGTACGGCAGCGGATTCTGATGCAGTCCCGCTGCAACCAGCCCCGCGATATGCGCCATATCCACCATCAACAGCGAGCCCGTTCTGTCGGCTATCTCTTTGAAACGCGCAAAATCTATCGCCCTCGGATACGCCGAAGCACCCGCGACAATAAGCTTTGCCCCGGACTCCACGGCTATCCTTTCGACTTCGTCGTAATCGATGAAACCGTTTTCGTCGACACCGTATGCAACGAACTTATAGTTCTTGCCGGAGACGTTTACGGGGCTGCCGTGCGTCAGGTGCCCGCCGTGTCCGAGATTCATTCCGAGCACGGTATCGCCGTTATTCAGAAGCGAAAAGTAAACCTGGAAATTGGCGGAGGAACCGCTGTGAGGCTGGACGTTTACGTACTTTGCGTCGAAGAGCCGCTTTGCCCTCTCGCGGGCAAGCTCCTCGACTTCGTCTACGAAAACGCAGCCGCCGTAGTAACGTTTTCCGGGGTACCCCTCGGCGTACTTATTCGTCAAATGGGTACCCGCTACGGTAAGTACGGGCATCGAAACAAAGTTTTCGGAAGCAATAAGCTCCACGTTGTTCTGCTGACGGCGAAGCTCCTTTACGAGAGACTCGTACAGCTCGGGGTCTTCATTTTTAACGGGACGTAGATCTATCATGTTTTCTCCTCAGAGTTGTTTTTCTATCATGCCGACGATGTCGGCTTTTGACGCCAAGCCTATCTTTTTGTCCGCCGCCACGCCGTTTTTAAAGACGATGATGGTCGGAATGGACATGATTCCGTAGCGCATCGCGAGTTTTTCGTTCTCGTCAACGTCCACCTTCAACACGGCGAATTTGTCCCCCGCGCTACCCTCAATCTCCTCTATTACGGGAGCAAGCATACGGCAAGGTCCGCACCAGGTGGCGAAAAAGTCCGCCAGAACGACTTTGTTGGCAAGCAACGCCTTATCGAATTCTTCCGAATTGTGTATTATCATCGTTTAATCTCCTTTGACCGATTAATATAAATTATAATTATTATTACCTCTTTCCTGCAAGCGTTTGAAAGCGGTTTTTAAGGTAATCGGTTCCACAAGCTCATCGGGAGGCGGAATCGCACTTCCCGGCGCCCTCCGTTTCCTTTTCGGAGCCCTCCCCCGAAATGCGGGTTCCTTCGTCGTCTTCCGGAACTATCGCGGTCATCGAAGGCATGTACTCCTTCTTCCTGCGGATGACGAATTTGTCGGCAAGCGCCACCCCGATAAACGAAGCCGCCAGCGAACCGAAGGTAGCTCCGAGGCAGATTCCGAGCGACATCGTATACGTCACCGAAAGCGCTATCCCCATCGCTATAAGCGGTACGGCATACACCAGAAGCGCCGCCGTCAGAACGGCCCTGTCCCCCATCGTCACTTCGACGCGGTCGCCTACTTTGGCGGAGAGAGTGTTTTTGAGACGCAGTTCGACGTAGTTGGCCTCCCTCGGTTTCAGACACATATTACAGTTTTCGCAGGCGGTTTTTCTGTCGAATCTCACCGTCGCGAAGGAACCGCGGAGTTTGTAAACGACGCCGGTCTCTCTCACTTCCCGCCCCCGACGACGAGTTCCAGTTCGTCAAGCTGTTTCTGCTCGACGGCGGAGGGGCAATCTTCCATAAGACCCACCGCCGATTGGTTCTTCGGGAAGGCGATGACGTCTTTTATATTGTCGGTTCCGGTTATCAGCATGACCAGCCTGTCCAGCCCGAACGCCAAGCCGCCGTGCGGCGGAACGCCGTAGCGGAAAGCTTCGACAAAGAATCCGAAGCGCTCGTTTATGTCCTGCTCGGTAAGCGAGATCTTTTCAAACATCTTCCTTTGAAGGGCTGGGGTGTGGATACGGATGGAACCGCCGCCCGCTTCCTGACCGTTGATGACGAGGTCGTAAGCCATCGCGCGCACCTTCAACGGGTTCTTGTCAAGGTACTTCAAATCTCCCGGAACGGGCGAAGTGAAGGGGTGGTGCATGGCGTTCAGGCGCTTTTCTTCCTCGTCGTATTCATAAAGCGGGAAGTCCGTCACCCACAAAATGTCGTAAGTCTTCTCGTCGATAAGGCGGTATTTTTTTGCTATCGCAAGCCTCAGCGCGCCCAGCGCCGCGAAGACGGTCTTGTCCTTGTCGGCGACGAAAAAGATGATGTCCCCCTTCTCGCCGTCCATGGCTTTTACGAGAGCGTCGAAATTTTCTTCGGTAAAGAACTTTTTGACGGGAGAGGAAACCCCCTCTTCCTTCAACGCGATATAGGCAAGCCCTTTGGCGCCGTATTCGCGCACGACTTCCTGGAAGGCGTCGATTTCCTTTCTGGTCATTGCGGCAAGCCCTTTGGCGTTGATGCCTCTTACGCTCATGCCGCGCTTGGTGGCGGATTCGAAGACAGAAAAGCCGCAGCCTTTGACGAGCTTCGTGACGTCTTTCAGTTCCAACCCGAAGCGGGTGTCCGGCTTATCGGAACCGAATCTCGACATCGCCTCGGCATATTTAAGCCTCCTGAATTTCCTCGGAAGCCGCATTCCCAGCGTGTTTTTGAAGATTTCGCGGATCAGCCCTTCCGCCTCCGACATGACGTCTTCCGGTTTTTCCGCATAGCTCATCTCGAGGTCTATTTGAGTAAATTCCGGCTGGCGGTTCGCTCTCAAGTCCTCGTCACGGAAGCACTTCACCACCTGAAAATAGCGGTCGAACCCCGAAATCATCAACAATTGTTTGTATAATTGCGGAGATTGCGGCAGCGCGTAGAAGGTACCGGGGTGGACGCGGCTGGGGACGAGATAGTCCCTCGCGCCTTCGGGAGTCGACTTCCCGAGGAAGGGTGTTTCGATGTTCATAAACCCCCTCTTCGTCAGGTACTCGTAGGTGGTCGAGACAATCTTTGCGCGCGTTACGAGTATGCTCTGAAGGGCGGGGCGGCGAAGATCCAGATAGCGGTATTTAAGTCTCAGATTCTCGCCGACGGAGGCAAGGTCGGAAATGGCAAAAGGCGGGGTTTCCGCTTCCGACAATATCTCGAGAGCGTCCGCTTCCAATTCCACTTCGCCCGTCGCCATGTTGGCGTTGACGTTCTTCTCGCCGCGGCGCACGATAACGCCGGTAGCTTTCAGGACAAACTCGTTACGGAGTTTCGCCGCTTCCTCAAACAGCGCCTTGTCCCTTCCCTCGTCGAAATTGAGCTGCAGAATACCCGTCCTGTCCCTGAGATCGACGAATATGATGCTTCCGAGGTTTCTGTACTTGGCGACAAAGCCGTAAACGGTTGCCTTCCTGCCGACGTCGCCGGCGGTAAACTCGCCGCACATTTTAGTCCTTTTTGAACTTATTTTTGACATTTCAATACCTCCGCTATTTTGTCGAAGCCGCATTCGGTGACGGCTCCGTCGGACATTCTCTTAAGTTTTACCATACCCGACTCCCTCTCCTCGGAACCGATGACCGCAACATATTTATAGCCGCGTTTGTCGGCGTACTTCATGCCTGATTTCAGGCTCCTGCCAAGTAAATCGGTATCGGCGGAAACGCCTGCCTCGCGCAGTCTGTTGGCGACAACAAACGCGAAACCGGCGTCATCGCGGGAAGCGGGCGCAAGGTATATAATAGGCACTTCGGGCTCCCCTAAATAGAGATTAAGGTTCTCTAAAATCATCAGAAGGCGTTCAAGCCCCATGCCGAATCCCACCGCCGGGGCGGACTTGCCGCCGACGTCGGAAACCAGGTTATTGTATCTTCCTCCGCCGCAGACGGTACCTTGCGCGCCGATGGCGGAAGAGATGAACTCGAAGACGGTTCCCGTGTAGTAGTCGAGCCCTCTTACGATATTCGGATTGACGACGAACGCGACCCCGGACGAAGTGAGGATGCTTTGAAGCTCTTCGAAGTGCGTTTTGCAGTCGTCGCAAAGATAGTCGATGGTTTTGGGAGCGGCAGCCGTTATCTCTTTGCAACCCGCCTCCTTACAATCGAGTATGCGCAGCGGATTTTTATCGAAGCGCTCCCTGCAACTCGGGCACATTTTCGAAATGTTGTCGCCGAGATAGCTTCTGAGGGCGGCGTTATAGCTTTTTCTGCACTCGGGGCAGCCGATGGAGTTGATATTCAATACCGGCTCGGTGAGTCCCAGCCTCGCAAACAGCGTCTTTGCAACCAGCATGACTTCGGCGTCGGCGTAGGGAGACGGGCTCCCGTAAATCTCTATCCCGAACTGGTGGTGTTCCCTGAGCCTTCCCGCCTGAGGGCGCTCATAGCGGAATACGGGAGTCAGATAGTACATTTTAAGGGGCTGCGGAAGTTCCTGTAAGCCGTTTTCTATATAGGCTCTTGCCACTCCCGCCGTGCCTTCCGGTTTCAGAGTGATACTCCTTTCGCCCTTGTCGAGGAAGGTGTACATTTCTTTGTTGACTATGTCCGTGGTGTCCCCTACTCCTCTTAAAAAGAGCTCGGTGTGCTCGAATGTCGGGGTGCGGATCTCGCGGATACCGAAATCCTCTGCCGTCTTTCTTATCACCTTTTCGAGATAGTGCCATTTATATGCGTCCTCGGGGAGGACATCCTTTGTGCCTTTCGGAATGTTTATCATGATTACAGTATATATTTTCTGAGGTTGAGGTTTTTGGTGGCGCGTTCCATGTGTTCGGCGACGTAGGCTTTGTCGATGACGAGTTCGACGTCGTCATGACCGCCGGAAGCGTTGAAGCTGACGTCTTCCAAAAGCATTTCCATTACCGTATGCAGCCTTCTCGCGCCGATGTTTTCGTTATTCTCGTTTTCGAGGAAGGCAATCCTCGCAAGTTCGTTTATCGCTTCGTCGGTGAACTTCAATTTGATGTTGTCGACTCCTAAAAGCGCCGCGTATTGCATGATTATTGCGTTGTCGGGTTCTTTTAAGATCTTTGCAAAGTCGCTTTCGGTAAGGCTTTGCAGCTCGACGATGACGGGGAACCTTCCTTGGAGTTCGGGAATGAGGTCATTGACCTTGGAGACGTGGAAAGCGCCCGCCGCAATAAACAAAATGAAGTCGGTTTTGATGTTTCCGTACTTGGTGTTGACGGTGCAGCCTTCGACTATCGGAAGGATGTCCCTTTGCACGCCTTCGCGGGAGACGTCGGGTCCGTGAGTGTTCGATTTCCCGGCGATTTTGTCCATCTCGTCGATGAAGATTATGCCGTCCTCTTCGGCGCGCTTTATCGCTTCTGAAGCTATGGAATCGTCGTCGATAAGTTTCCCTGCCTCTTCGCGGGTTAAGAAGGTGTAGGCTTCCTTGACGGTGACTTTGCGCTTTTTGTTCTTCGGCGGAATGATTTTACTCATCAGTTCCCCGAAGTTGGTTTCGTTTCCTCCCAAGGGTCCCAGCTGGAGTGCCTGCGGGCGTCCTTGGAACTCCATTTCCACCATGATGTTATCGAGTTTCCCGTCGCGGAGCTCCTTCGTTAATTCCTCTCTCAACTCGTCGGAATTTTTGTCGGGGTGGTTCTTACGCCGTCCGGGGAGCAGCCCTTCGATAAGCTTTTTCTCGGCGGCTTCCTTGGCTTTCGGCTCGACTTCGGCTATCTTTTCCTCTCTTACAAGTCTGATAGCACACTCCACAAGGTCTCTTATCATGCTTTCGACGTCACGCCCGACATAGCCCACCTCGGTGAACTTCGTCGCCTCGACTTTGACGAAGGGAGCCTTGTCAAGCTTGGCAAGCCGCCTTGCTATCTCCGTCTTACCCACTCCCGTCGGTCCCTTCATGATGATGTTTTTCGGAGTTATCTCCTCGCGCACTTCCTGCGGCAGTCTGGAACGCCTGTAACGGTTCCTCAAAGCTATCGCGACGGCGCGTTTTGCCTCCGTCTGCCCTATGATGTATCTGTCAAGTTCGTTGACTATCTGTTTGGGGGAATATTCCATCGTTTGCCTCCTTAAACCAGCTCCACGGTGAGATTGTGGTTGGTGAACACACATAGATCGCCCGCAATTTTCATGGCTTTCCTGACTATCTCCTCCGCCGTGAGATCGGTGTTTTCGAGAAGCGCGCGGGCGGCGCTCAGCGCATAGTTCCCGCCCGAACCGATGGCGCATACCCCGGATTCGGGCTCTATGACGTCGCCCGTTCCCGAGACTATTAAAAGATTGTCCTTGTCCGCCGTTATCAGCATGGCTTCCAGCTTCCTTGCCTTGTCCTGCCTCCAGAGTTCCGCAAGTTCCACTGCGGCACGCGTCAGGTTGCCGCTGAATTTTTGCAGCATTTCTTCGAACTTTTCACTGAGAGCGAAGGCGTCGGAGACGGATCCGGCAAACCCCACCACCACTTTGCCGTCATATATCCTCTTGACTTTGACGGCGTTGCCTTTGAAAATTACCGACTCGCCCATCGTCACCTGCCCGTCGCCGCCTACCGCGGTGACGCCGTTGCGTTTGACGGCGCAAATCGTCGTTCCTTTAAGTAATTCGGTCATTTTGACTCCTTTCGGGTCGAAACCCGCATTGTTTTCATGTTATCGGGCGCCCTTTAAAACGCCTATTATATTATTATAATATAGTTGTCAAGCGCTTCCCGGAGGGCGTTTCAACCGCTTAAAGCCCCTTTAAATAGCTTTTAAGCTCGCTTTGTGCCCTCTCGGCATACGCCGCCTTTCTCGCCTTTTTATCACGGATACCCTCTATAGGCGGAAGGAGCATGAAGCTGACGTGCATCGGCTGGAAGTTTCCCTCATACTCCGAAATATATCTTTGAAGCCCGCCGATAACGGTGGTTTCGGGGAGCACCACTCCCCCCTTTCCCCGGAGTTTCCTCGCCGCCGAAAGACCTGCGATAAGCCCGGACGCGGCACTTTCGAGATAGCCTTCCACCCCCGTAATCTGCCCCGCAAAATAGAGGTTTTCTCTCCCCTTCACCGAAAAATCGGCGTTAAGAAAGCCGGGCGAACGGATATAAGTATTCCTGTGCATGACTCCGTACCTTACAAACTCGGCGTCGCGGAGAGCGGGTATCAAAGAAAAGATGCGCTTCTGTTCGGGGAATCTGAGGTTGGTCTGGAAGCCTACAAGGTTGTAAAGGTGCTCGTAATTGTCCTCTTTCCTGAGCTGCACGACGGCATAGGCGCGTTTTCCGCTTTCGTCCCGGATACCCACCGGGCGGAGAGGTCCGAAACGCATGGCGTCCTCGCCGCGGCGGGCAAGCTCCTCTATGGGCATGCAGCCTTCGAACAGCTCCCCCTTTTCAAACTCCTTCGGAATGACTTTTTCGCCCGCGACAAGCGCCTCGTAAAACGCCGTGTATTCCTCCTTCGTCATCGGACAATTGAGGTAATCGGCGCTCCCTTTTCCGTAGCGCGCCGCGAAAAAAGCTTTTGTCATATCTACCGATTGAGCGGTGATTATCGGAGCCGCCGCGTCATAAAAGTACAACTTCCCCGGCACCGATTTTTCTATCGCTTCCGCCATGGCGGGAGAGGTGAGCGGTCCCGTGGCAATTATCGAATTATCCTCGATTTCGGTAACCTCTTCGCGGATAACGGTTACCATATTCGTCTCTTTCAGCAATCTTTCGACCGCTTCGGAAAAGAGCGTTCTGTCGACTGCGAGCGCTCCGCCCGCAGGCACTTCGGCTTCCGCGGCAGCTTTCATGGAAACGGAATCCAGAAGGCTCAGCTCGGCTTTCAGTTCCCCCTGCGCGGTAGCGGGATCGCGGCTTTTCAGAGAATTGGAACACACGAGTTCCGAAAGTCCGCCGCCCTTATGTACGGCGGTGGAAACTTTGGGACGCATTTCATACAGCTCCACGGAAAACCCTTGTTTTGCCAATGCGTACGCCGCTTCGGTTCCTGCAAGTCCGCCGCCTATTACCTTGACTTTCATTTTTCCGAACCGTCGGCGGGAACTACCCTTTCGGTGCCACTTTTTTTATTTCCCGCCAAGACCATGTCTTTATACGGCACGCTGACGCCGCAATTATCGTTTGTGCAGACAAAATAGCGTTCGCCTCCCGTCTTCTGCACCCGCATTTCGCTGCCGCAGGTGGGGCAGCCGACCTTTTCCGGGACGTCCCAGCTCATGAATTTGCATTCGGGGTAGTTCGAACAGCCGTAAAAAACCTTTCCCGCTTTGGAGCGGCGCTTGTAGACGGGCGCTCCGCAAAGAGGACAGAATCCGACGGGTTCATCCAGACTTTTGATATTTTTACACTTCGGATAATTGGGACAGGCGAGGAATTTTCCGTATTTACTCTCCTTGATCACCATTCTGGCGCCGCACTTTTCACAAACGACGTCGCTGACTTCCTCCTGTCTGGGCAGTTTTTTAATGCCGGCGTAGTTGGCGCTTTTCAGCTCCTGTTCGAAACCGGGGTAGAACTCCTCTATCGTCCGCTGCCATTCGACGCCGTGCTCGATGGCGTCGAGTTTTTGCTCCATATCCGCCGTGAAGTGGATGTCGACGATATTTTTAAACCACTCTTCCATAAACTCCGTGACCTGTTCGCCGAGAGCGGTGGGTTTAAAAAGCTTCTGCTCCTTGACAACGTATTCGCGCTTGGTTAAAACGGAGATGACTGTGGCGTAGGTCGAGGGGCGCCCTATCCCGTTTTCCTCCATTGCCTTGATTAGAGTGGCTTCGGAGTAACGCGGCTGCGGCTTGGTGAACTTCTGTTCGCACCTGATGTCCTTTTTCCGAAGCGGTTCTCCCTCTTTCAGATCGGGCAGAGTGGCGTTTTCGGAGCCGTCCTCTTCCTTTTTTTCGACGTCATAAACGGCGGTGAAGCCCTTGAACACAAGCGCTCTTCCCGTCACTTTAAAGCCGTATTCGACATCGGAAACAGCCTTGACGCGCACGTTCATCGTGTTATAGACCGCGTCGGACATCTGACTTGCGAGATAGCGGTCATAAATCAATTTATAAAGCCTGTAATGGTTCTTTTGAAGCTTGTCTTTCAGGCTTTCCGGCGTCCTAAGAAGGTTGACGGGACGAATGGCTTCGTGCGCGTCCTGTACGTTTTGTCCCTTCGAAGTGTAATAATTGGGCTTTTCGGGGACGTAATCGCTGCCGAAGTGCTCGGCGATATAGTTTCTTGTCAGCGCCTGCATTTCCTGAGAGATCCTTACCGAGTCCGTTCTGATGTAAGTGACAAGCGCCGTCTGACCCTCGCCCGGGATATCGACGCCTTCGTAAAGCTGCTGCGCTATCTGCATTATCTGCGGAGCCGACATTCCGAGTTTCTGCGAACCGTCCTGCTGCAATGTCGAAGTGGTGAACGGCGGAGCGGGTCTGGTGTGAGTGATACTCTTTTTGACGTTGTCGACCGACCACTCCGAGCGCTCCAACCTCTCCAGAACGACGTCGGTTTCCTCTTTGCTGCCGGGTTTGATTTTTTTGCCGTTCAGATCCTGCAAAAGCGCCTTGAAAACGGGAGAAGTGCTTCCCTGTTTCAGAAGGAAAGCCGTTATCGTCCAATACTCCTTAGGCACAAATGCGCGGATCTCGCGTTCGCGGTCGACTATCATCTTCAACGCAGCCGACTGCACTCTGCCGCCTGACAACCCGGATTTTATCTTTCTCGACAAAATGGGGCTGACCTTATATCCTACCAGTCTGTCAAGTACCCTGCGCGCCTGCTGGGCATTGACGAGATTCATATTTATTTCGCGGGGGCTTTCTATCGCCCTGTTGACGGCTTTTGAAGTGATCTCGTTGAATTCTATGCGGTTTTGACGCCCTAAAAGCCCGAGATAGTTTGCAAGGTGCCAGCTTATGGCTTCACCCTCTCTGTCCGGGTCGGTCGCAAGGAAGGTGAAGTCGGCGCTCCTGACCTCTTCGCGCATGCGCTTCAACAATTCTTTTTTCTTGGAGTCCGCGACGACGTATTCGGGCTTGAACCTGTTTTCTATGTCGATACCGAGCGTCTTTGCGGGAAGGTCGCAGATGTGACCGCCCGAAGCCATCACTCTGTAGCCGGTTCCGAGATACTTCTGAATTGTCTTTGCCTTGGAAGGCGATTCCACGATTACTAACTTCATTTAATTTGCTCCGTAACAATTGTTTTCGGCTTTATATATGCGCCCCATTATTTCCATCGCTGCGAGAGTGGCGTTCAGTTCCTGAACGTTCAGTCCCGATATCATCATCAGCTCTTCAAAATGAGCATTTCCCTTTTCCAGCCTTTCGATAATGGCTTTCTCCGCTCCATTTACGGGAATTTCGGGCTTTGAACGGCTCACGTACTCCATTCCGAGCTCCTTTATCAGCCGCTCCGGAGAGCAGATGATGGCGCCCTGCAAGCGCTCCAGAAACTCATTTCCTCCCTGTCCCATCTTGTTGAAAACGGAGTGCGGCACGATATACAGCTCCTTTCCCTGTTCCAGCGCCAGATTCGCCGTTATAAGCGAGCCGCTCCGGACGCTGGACGCTTCCGGCACCAACACCGCCTTCGCCAGCCCCGAAACTATGCGGTTTCTTTCCGGAAAGTGGTACGGCAGCGCCGGGGTACCCGGACAATATTCGCTTATTACCAAGCCGTTTTTCGCAATAATACTTTCATATATCGAACGGTTCTGGGAAGGATACGGAATATCCGCTCCGTTTCCGAGCACGGCTATCGTCTTTCCGCCGTGTTTAAGAGCAGTCGCATGCGCCACTGCATCGACGCCTCTTGCCATTCCGCTGATGACTGTAACCGAGTGAGCAGCCAGCGCTTCCGTAAACATCACCGTTGCACGCTCGCCGTCGTGACTCATCGACCTGCTGCCGACTACCGCCACTCCGACGGTATTCATAAGCGCAGTATCCCCTATCGCGTACAGGACGGCAGGCGGAACATCTATCTTCGTAAGTGACTCGGGATACTCCTTGTCGCCGTAAAATACCGCCTGAATACCCCTTTGATAAATGAGTTTTATCTTTTTATCGATGGCTTGTTCGTCCGGTTTCGAGGCGGCTATCTTTTTCGAGGTCTGTTCTTTCAGCACTCCTTTAGCCTCAAAAGCCGTTTCGGGACGCTTGTACAGCGCGGTTATGTCTGTCCCGGATATCATAAGCGCTGCCAAAGCCTGTCCGGACAGCTGACACCCCGATTGCAGCCATATCATTGCTCTCAATAATAATTCCCTGTCACTACGCATGTCTGTTTAATTCCGTTGTCTTGTATTGTATCGCTTCCGCCAGGTCGTTAAAGGATATTCCCTCGCTTCCCCGTAAGTCTGCGATGGTCCTCGCAACTTTCAGTATCCTTCCTACCCCGCGGGCGCTGAGTTTGTTGCTTTCGAAGGCATGTTTCAGCAGCGCTTCCGAATCGCTTGCGAGTTTGCAATATTTTTCTATATGCACATTCAGCATTTCGGCATTGGTGTGGATACCTTCGTCTTTGTAGCGCATCCGCTGTATCCCGCGCGCTTTCGAGACGCGCGCTCTGACAATGTCGCTTCCTTCCCCTTCTTCGTCGGAACGCAATTCGGAGTATTTGACCATGTCGACATTGACAAAAATATCTATTCTGTCCAGCAACGGTCCCGAAATCCTTCCGATATACCTTCTGCGTTCGAGGTCGGTACATTTACACACCCTTTCGGGGTTGCCGGAGCCATAATTTCCGCAGGGGCAGGGATTCATGCCCGCTACCAGCATAAAACGCGCGGGGTATTCTATTGAACGCGCGACGCGCGTGACGGTGACGACGCCGTCCTCCAGGGGCTGGCGGAGAGTTTCCAATGTGCGCTTGTCGTACTCCGGCATCTCGTCCAGAAACAGCACCCCGTTATGGGCAAGGCTCACCTCGCCGCAGGTACTTTTCTGTCCGCCGCCTATGAGGCTTGCGAGCGTCGCCGTGTGGTGCGGCGTTCTGAACGGGCGGGAAGTTATCATCCCCTCTTCGGGATCCAATATGCCCGCTACGCTGTGAATCTTTGTCGTTTCCAGCGCCTCTTCAAAGCTCATATCGGGCATTATCGTCGGAATGCATTTCGCAAGCATCGTCTTCCCGGCGCCCGCAGGTCCGCACATTATGATATTGTGCCCGCCCGCCACGGCGATTTCAAGGGCGCGTTTGGCGGGCAATTGACCTTTGACGTACTTCATATCGACGCCGTACTTTTCCTTTGCGGAAGCGGCGGCGTAGATTTTGTGCTTTACCGGCGCGATTTCTTTCATTCCGCCGAGGAAGGCGCATGCTTCGGAAAGGTTTTTTGCGCAATAGACTTCGGCGTTCTGAACGTAAGCCGCTTCCTCGGCGTCTGCGGCGGGAATAATAAACTTTTTATAGCCCTCCTGCACCGCCGAGATCAATATCGGAAGCACGCCGTTTACATGACGAAGCGTACCGTCCAGCGACAGTTCTCCTATCATGACAAAGTCCTTGACGCGCTCAGGGGAAATTTGCTCCGTACTCAGCAAAAAGCCCACAGCTATCGGAAAATCGAAGGACGAGCCCTGCTTTTTAATATCTGCGGGAGCGAGATTTACGGTGGTGCGCCGCGGTGAAAACTCGAAAAACGAGTTCTTTACGGCAGCCCGCACGCGGTTTCTTGCCTCTTTTACGGCGCCTGAAGCCAGCCCCACTATATCAAAGGAAGCTATACCCTTCTGGGTGTCGACCTCTATACAGACGGGGTAGCCCTGCAAGCCGTCCAATGCGTAAGAATTTACCGAAGCTATCATTGAAATCTCCGTCTAGCAAAGAGGAGCCTTTTTTGGCTCCTCTATCGGCTATTCATCCTCTTCCGGAGCGCTCCCGGATTGGTTTAAGTCGTTTGTATCGTCCGACGAGTTATCTTCTTCGGAGCCGCCGAGCGATTCTTTCTGTTGCTTTCTCAAAAGTCTCCTGGCTTTATTTTCGGCATTGACTTCCTTTATCGCTTCGCCTGTGGCGGAAACAAAAGATTTCGCTTTGCCGCCGGCGGTGCTCATGACGTTCACGACTTTCAGCGCGTTGTATTTCAGGTGGTCGAGGTAGTTGAGATTCATCGCCCGCTGTTCGGCGGAGCGGTTGTTGACCAACACGTCGTAGGCTACAACGATATAGTAGACTACAGCCACCATGTTGAATGCGCCGAATACATACATCACAGCCGTCGATTCGTAGGATATCGCCAGGATCCCCGTCTCGTCGTAACCCGTAACGAGCGCGACATAGGAGATATTGATGTAACTAAGGACGGCATAAATGATGAATGCAGCATACAGCCTCTTGTCCTTCAGCATCGCGGTCGCGATGAACAGAAGCGGCAGCGCAAGGAAGATGGCGTCCGGCGTCATAGAGTTACCGAACACCCAAAGCGCTATTACCGAAGAAGCGGCAATCAGCGTAAGGTTTATCCTGTTGCGGTTTCTGAAATAGGCTATCGCCAAAAGCACCACAACGAACAATACGTAAAGGATCGTCACGAAAATCGACTGCACTCCGACAGCTTCGAAATTGTTTCCGAGGAGCCCTTGGAAGTTGAAGGCGTTTGCGGAGTAGACGCCGGCGCCTTCGACGGTATCGATATATCTGTTGAAAGCCGAGAAAGCGTTCCCCGCCGCCACTTCGTTGAAGACGAACGGCAGCGAAAGGAGATAGAACACCACCAAGCCGCCTACCATCACCGAAACGGGAACGGCGATGTCTTTTACCGACTTTTCCTTTGCTCCCTTATAGATTCTGTAACCGGTATAGAACAGCACCGCGGGCACGATATACAGCGCCGAAACGGTGGTCATCGCGGCGGCAAAGTAGGAAAGCGCCATGCCGAGATAACTGCTCCTGTTCAACAGGAAGTAGAAGGCGAGCACAACAAACATTGCCGTCACCGATTCATAGCTTCCCCACGCCGCGGACATCGCGAAAATCGTCGGAACCAAGCCGTAGAAGGAAGACATAATTGTGGCTGCCACCCTGTCGAAACGTTTTTCGAGAATGCGGTAGATGACGGCTACCGTCGCAAGGTCTGCCGTCACCGCTATAAGTTTGATTACGGTGACTACCGACAGCTGAATAAGATGTTCCCCGAGTCCCATCGCCCCGAGCGCCCTGCCGATAAGCCCCGCAAATGTATTCAGATACATCTGGAGAGGAAGCATCGTCTGATAAGCGGTGTAGTAATGGGAATAGAGATAGGTTGTGCCGTAGGTCGCGACCTGTGTGCCCATATAAGCGTTTCTGGTGAGGTCGTAACCGAAATGCGACGATAAAATGTTGTTTGAGCCCATTATCGCCGACTCGATAAGCGTTATAAGAAGCCTTATAAGTCCCGCAGAGCCGACCGCTATCAATAAGCCCATCCATTTCGTCGAACGCAGCTTCTCGAAAAATTTGTTCTGAGTGGCGACCCCTTCGAACGCCATCGAGCGCGAACGCAGAGCGTACGCAGCATACGCCAAAAGCAATACAGCCACCGCGCCGAGCACGATATATACGACGTTATCTTCGCTTGCCATGCCGTAAACGGCATCGTGGAGGGAGTAGAAACCGAATTCTTCCTTCTCTTCTTCCGTCACCGTTCCCGCACGCCCGACATACTCGAGTTTTAAGTCGTTGACGGTAACTTCCATATTGACGTTCAACGCCTCCGACCCGACAAAAATACCGATATGATACTCGCCGCGGATACCGGGGGTTTCGAAATAAAATTCACCCGTGCCGTCCCCTTTCGTGCTGTGAACGGAGTTGTCGGTAGCCCCGACGTTGAATTGCGGGTCTTCGACGAAACCGATATACATTCCGACATAGTCGTCGGTATCTTCGCCGAAAGCGCCGACGCTCGCGACGTCGTAGGTATAAGTGACCTTATACTCGGAATTGGCTTTCAGCCATACCGACTGCGTCAAAGAAGCATACCCCGCCGATTCGGTATCGATAGTCACGCCGTCCGAACCCGTCGAAAATACGCTGCCGACAGCAATGGAATTTCCGGCGCTGAGTTCCCATTCCGTTTGTAAATTTTGAGTACCGGAGTAATAAAAATCGCCCGATTCGTTGGAAAATTTAAGAATCTGCGTGCCGGGTTCGTCAATGAATTTTCCCGTGCAGCCCGTCAATATAAAAATTATTGCGACGGCTGCCGCCAAAATAAAGATGCTTTTTTTCATCTTGACTCCTTATAGAGTTGGGTTTTGTGCGCCGCACACGAATGCGGCGCACATCGTACACTATCTTACTTTCCTGCCTGCTTGACCTTAGCGGCTTTGCCGGTGCGCCCTCTCAGATAATACAGCTTGGCGCGTCTTACTTTACCTTTCCTCGTGATTTCGATGTGGTCGATCTTCGGGGAATGCAGCGGGAAGGTGCGTTCTACGCCTACGCCGAAGGAAAGACGTCTTACCGTGAAAGTTTCGCGGATACCGCCGTTTTTCTTGGCGATGACGGTGCCTTCGAACGCCTGCAATCTTTCGCGGGTGCCTTCGACGACTTTTACGTAAACTTTGACGTTGTCGCCGATGTTGAAAGCGGGCAGGTCGGTTCTGAGACCTTCTTGTTCGATGATGTCGATAATGTTCATATGACTTACCTCCTGTAAACGACGTACGTATCGGTTTGGGATTTCGTGACCCGACATAGGTCCGCCGCAAAGTCTAGTATATGATACCAAAAAGCAATTTTCGGCGCAAGCGTTTTTCGGTATAAATAATATAAAATTTTATATACGAACCGACGACTACGGTTAATCGCGATTATACCTCAAGCAAACGTCATTTCGGTTTAAAATTTTCCGACTTAGTCGAAAAAGCTTAAAAATAATCGGAAAAATTTGCAGTATTTCGTTGAAAATCGTAATTCTGTCCGATAAAACGCAGAAATATTTTTAAAATGAGAAATCAGTTCCAATAGCCGTAAAAAGCATTCGGAATATGTTCCGCGACGTCGTTTCTGACGGCTATGATATCGAATCTGACTTCGACATCGTCGAGACCGTGCTCGTTAAGGTACATCTCGGCGGCTCTGAGGAGCTTCAGTCTTTTTGCGTTGTCCACCGCTTCGACGGCGTCGCCGAAATCATCCGTCCCCCTCGATTTGACCTCGACAAAAATTATCGCTCCGCCCTTTTCGGCAACGATATCTATCTCTCCGCGCCTCGGGTATTCGACGTTTCTGTCCCTGACGGCGTAACCCTCTTTCAACAGATATTCCACCGCCTGCTGCTCGGCTCTTACTCCCTCGCCGTCTATGTTCATGATAAAATTCTCCCGATTTATAAAACTTAATTCAAGGTATCCTAATATTGGTTTTCAGTACCCTTAACCTATTTTTTCGATCCGAACCCGATATCGCTTTCGGGAAGGATGTTCTTTAAAAAACTCCTTCTGTGTATCGGACAGGGACCGTACTTTTTTATCGCCTCGATGTGCGCCTCGGAGCCGTAGCCTTTATGCTTTTCGAAGCCGTACTCGGGGTAGAGTTTTGCATACTCCGTCATCAATTCGTCCCTTGCGACTTTCGCGAGAATGCTTGCGGCGGCTATCGAATGCGAGCGCGCGTCGCCGTGAATCAAAGCGGTGTAAGGCACATTCAGCTCCTGCTTTACGGCGTCGACAAGGACATGCTCCGGGATAGGAAACACTCCCGCGAGCGCCTCGCGCATCGCAAGCTTCGTCGCCTCCAGGATATTGATTTCGTCGATGACTTCGGGCTCGATAAAAACTATTTTATAGGCAGTTGCGCTCTCTTTTATGCGCTCGAAAAGTCTTGCCCTCTTTAAGGGGGTAAGCTTTTTGGAATCGTTGACCCCCTCCACCGGATCTGTAAGGCAAGGAATACAGCACGCCGCCGCGACCGGTCCCGCAAGCGGTCCGCGTCCCGCTTCGTCGATGCCGGCAATAAGACTCACGCCCTTTTTCATGAGCGCTCTTTCGAATTCGAACATATCCTGGTTTTCGGCTTTTTTAATCATATCAACGTTTCTCGGGTGTATGCGTTTTTTTGGTATTTCAGGCTTGGTTCATTAAATTTAAAGGCGTTTTTAATAAATTTCGATTTAATCTTTAACAAAAATCAAAGTTCGTCCAGCGGCAGCCTGGTCAGATAACCTTTCCGATAGTCGTTAATGAGCATCTGCGCCGCGCGCTCGATGTCGGGAACGCCTCCGCGCTGTTTGAGTCCGCGAACCAAAGCGATTTCCTCCAGAGATTCAAAGGGAGAAGCCCCCTCCGTCAGCACACCGTAACGCGCTTTCACGGCGTCCGGATCGAGAGCAGAAATCAGCTTGAAACCCTCCGCCGCAAGTTCGACCTTGTCGACCACTTCATCTCTGACGGAACCCGCAAGAGCCAGCCGGACAGCCTTACCTTCATCCGAAAAATCGGGGTAGAGCACGCCGGGTGAATCGAGAAGTTCCGTCGAACGCCCTATCGCAATCCATTGCTTGCCGCGCGTGACGCCGGGGCGGTTCCCGGTCACCGCTTTTTTCGACGGAGCAAGCGAATTTATAAGAGTGGATTTGCCGGAATTCGGCACTCCTATGACCATTGCGCGGATTATTTTATTAACCCCTTTTTCTTTGTAACGACGGATGGTTTCGGCGTTTAAATCATTGAGGCTTTTGATTATCTTCGGTGCGTCCGATTTCGAAGCGGAGTTAGTATAAATACATTCCGCACCCGTCGACTTATAATAAGCGACCCACTTCAAAAGTTCACTTCGGGCTACCAAATCGGCTTTATTGAGTACATAAAGTCGGTTTTTCGAACCGATCACCGGTTCAAAAGCATCCGATAATGAAGAGCGCGGAATCCTTGCGTCCAGTACATAGACGACGGAATCGACGTTTTTTATTTCCTCTTTCATCATGCGGACGGCTTTAGCCATGTGCCCGGGGAACCAATGGATACGCATCGGAATATGTCCTTGAATTTTACTTTTTACGGGCGGCGGAAGAGTCTTCCCGACAAGACCCGGAGTTTGATTTATTATTATACTTTTCAAGAAGGTCGGGGCGCCGCTCGGCGGTTAGTTTTATGCTTTCGTTCAGCCGCCATTTAGCGATTTCGGCGTGGTTTCCCGACACCAACACCTCGGGAACGTCAAGTCCCATAAAAGACATCGGGCGGGTGTATTGCGGATACTCCAACAGCTCCGAAGAAAAGCTTTCTTCCTCCGTCGACCGATCGGAACCCAAAACCCCGGGAATATACCTCATGACGGCGTCTATAACCACCATCGAGGCAAGGTCTCCCGAGGTCAGTACGTAGTCCCCTATCGACAATTCCTCGTCAATGTCAAGTTCGATTACGCGCTCGTCTATCCCTTCATAGGCGCCGTTGACCAGGACGATGCGGTCGAGCTTTGAAAGCCGCTCCACCGCCTCCTGATCCAACCTCGCTCCTTTGGGGCTAAGGTAAATCCTTAACGCCTTTCTCGAGGGGTCGACGGCTTGAATAGCGTCATGCAGCGGCTGCGGCGTCATCACCATGCCCGCTCCGCCACCGAAGGGATAGTCGTCGGTTTTTTTGTGCTTATTTGAAGAATAATCGCGGATATTGACGATATTTACCTCGGCTAAGCCCTTTTCAAGCGCCTTTCCGATGATACCGGAACTTAGCGGTAAGTACATTTCGGGAAAGATCGTCAATACGTCAATCTTCATAAACCGCCACCCTGCCAAAAATATCCTTATTCAATATAAGTCTGCCGCCTGACGTATCGACCTCTTCGATAAGCCCGCGAATTACGGGGAACATCACTTCTTTCCCCGTTTTTTCGTGATTTGAATCGATAATACTAACCGAAATTACCGGAGTCGGAACATTCAGGCGTATTTCACCGATTTTCCCGAGAACGCTCCCGTCCGACAATAAGCAGACTGCGCCTTTCAACTCGTCCCAGAAAAACTCGCCGTCACCCAGCTTTGGGCGGCAGATATCACTGAAATAAGCCGTTCCGCGAAGAGTATTCGCTTTCTCAGGAGTGTCCACGCCCTTGAATTTGATAAGAGCTCCGCCCGAAACTTTCCTCAGATTTTCGACCTCATACTCCTTCCCCAGAACTACGACGCGTAAAACCTCCGAAAAATACTTCGGATCGAGATTCGTCGACAGCTTAATCTCGCCGCGGATACCGTGAGCGCGGGTGAGAACGCCTAGCGGAAGCATTACCGTTCCTCTATATAAACGTCGTAGCGGCGATCAAGCCCCTGAGACGCCGACTTCACGACGGTGCGGATGGCTTTTGCCAGCCTCCCGCCCTTACCGATAAGCCGCGCAACGGAGTCTTTGTCTACCAATACTTTGATGTCGACCCTGTCGCCGTCATCCAACAAAACAATTTCATAGGACGACTTGTCGACAATCTGACCGACAAGAAAATCGACAAATTCGCGCATGATTATTCCTCGGAATTGACTTGCGCTTCAACGGCTGCCTCGACGGCGTCAACTTCTTTCGGCTCCTCTTTTTCTGTTTTGGCAAAATTAGCCGCAAGAATACCGGCGTTGATGAATAATGACTTCACCGTATCGGTGGGTTGGGCACCGACTTTCAACCATTTCTCGGCAAGATCTTTGTCGATTTTGATATCGGCGGGATGAACCTTGGGGTTGTAGTAGCCGATTTGCTCGATATACTCGCCGTCACGGGACTTTCTGGAATCGATAGCCACGATGCGGTAGAAGGGATTTTTCTTAGCGCCCATTCTGTGAAGTCTGATTTTTACTGCCATATTATTTGTCCTCCGTTTATTGTGGATGTGTTATTGATTTAAGTTTATAAAGTATCCGAGGAAACCGAATTCCGCGAAAACCTGTTTATTTGAAACCTTTCATCGGGAAAGGCATCTTCCCGGAAGAAAGCTTTTTGACCATCTGCTTGGTTTGCTCGAATTGATTTAAAAGCTTGTTGACGTCCTGAACTTCGGTACCGGAACCTCTTGCAATCCTGCGCCTCCTGGAAGCGTTTAAAATTTGCGGATTGCGTCTTTCCTTCGGAGTCATAGACAAAATGATAGCTTTCGTCTTTTCGAGCTGTTTTTCGTCGACATCGAGATTCTGACCCTTCAGCCGTTGTCCCATTCCGGGAATCATCTCGAGCATATCGCGCATGCTTCCCATCTTTTTCATGCTGTTGAGCTGCATAAGATAGTCCTCGAGATCGAAGGAATTTTCCTTCATCTTTTTAGCCATTTTCTCGGCTTCTTCCTCGGAAATAGCACTTTGCGCCTTTTCTATCAGCGTCAGAACGTCACCCATTCCGAGTATCCTCGACGCCATTCTGTCGGGGTGGAACGGTTCGATATCGGTAAGCTTTTCGCCCGTTCCTACATATTTAATAGGCTTACCGCAAATGGCTTTTATCGAAAGCGCGGCACCTCCGCGAGTGTCGCCGTCCAGCTTCGTAAGAATGACGCCGCTGATATCAAGCTCCGCATTGAAGGAAGCCGCTACATTGACGGAATCCTGTCCGAGCATGGCGTCGACAACCAACAAAATTTCTTTGGGGTTGACTCTCGCTTTTATCGCACGCAATTCATCCATCAGCGGTTTATCGACGTGAAGTCTTCCCGCCGTATCGATTATAAGGTAATCGAAGGCATTTTTCGTAGCATAAGCTACGGCTTCCGAGGCAATTTTTACCGGATCTACCTGACCGAGGCTGAACACTTCAACGCCCGCTTTCTCGCCGACCACCTGAAGCTGTTTTATCGCAGCGGGTCTGTAGATATCGCCCGCGGCAAGCAACACCTTTTTATTGTCGCGTTTAAGGAGAGCGGCAAGTTTACCGCACATCGTAGTCTTACCGGCGCCCTGCAGACCGCACATCATATAAACGGTCGGAGGTCTGTCTGCGGTTTCGAGTTTGGCGTGCTTCGAGCCCATCAATTCGATGAGTTCGTCGTTGACGATTTTCACCACTTGATGGCTGCTTTCCAGCCCTTTTAATATCAATTCTCCCTTAGCTTTTTCGGAAACTCTATTGACGAATTCCTTGACGACGGTATAGTTGACGTCGGCTTCGAGAAGCGCTACGCGCACTTCGCGCATAGCGTTTTTAATTTCGAGTTCGGTCAGCGCTCCCTTGTTTTTCAACTTGGAAAACGCATGATTTATTTTTTCGGACAGCGAACCGAACAGCGCCATACTATATCTCCTTTATTTCATCAAGTATCTTGCCCAACAATTTGGCTGTTTCAGTATCTGCAGATACCATTTTTTGTTCAATCCTTGCCGAAATCTCCTCGATTTTCCTCACAAGTCCCAGCTTGGATTCGTAATTTCTGAGTTTTTCTTCGGCCCTTTTCAACGTGTCGAAAACAGCTTGTCTGGATACCCCTAGCTCCTCGGCGAGTTCGTTCAGCGACTTATCCTCGTCGTAGTAACCCTTGACGATTTTTTGCTGATACTCCGTCAACAATCCGCCGTAGTAATCCTGAAGCATTCCCATTTCGACATGTTTAAGCATTTTCGACCCGATGTTCCTTCGACTGAGCCCTGCGCCGTTTCCTCGAAAGATACGCCCGTATAATACTGCAATTCTCCGCGTTCACCGGCGCTTCTGCCTGTCAAGCAATTTACCTGTACGCCTATTTTATCACTGCATTTTTTAGGTGTCAAGCATTTTTCTTTGTCACCTGAAATTTTTATATCTCCTTACCCTTAAAACCGCTCGACCCCATACGGACGCTTTTCCGAAACGATTCCGCTTCGTCATGTTTCAGGTTTAAAACAGGTTTAAAATTTCCTTCTTTTTGGATACGGCATAATCGTATGCGATTTTGGTTCCGCTTTTCGGCTGATAAGAGAAGATACGTTTTTTGGTTGCCGGTTTAAGAGGAGGTAAATAGTTTTCGTTATAGTAAAAAATGCAGCAGTCAGCTTTATCTATCATATATTCGTTGCGTTCTACATAAGCCGCTTTTCCTGCCTTTGCTATCTTGTCCGGGATATAAGTTTCATCGTAAAAGGATAAAAGATATTTTTCGTAATTGTCGTCAATATACGGATAAGCTGCCCGAACATAGATGCGTCTAATGTGCGGATAGTCGTTTTTTAGTTCTGAGACTGTTTCAAGGCATAGTTCATCGAATTGACTTCGACTTCCAAACAGAAATGTGTCAAAGTTTTTTTCGGCGATAAGTTCTTTTATGAGATTTGCTAAGCGCTCCTTAAAAGATTCATCTACCGATATTTTTCTGTGTCCGATAAAGCAAACGACCATATCAATCTCTCTTTTTCGTGGAATTCCGTAAAATATTATAGTTAAAGCCCAATACAAAGTCAATATCGTGGAAGTCCACGAGAGAAAATTTATCAAATTCCATATACTAATTCGTGGAAAATCATAAAGGAATGCCACGAATTATGAAATTGAACGAAGCGATCATCAAACGAATAAACGATATTTGCAAGGAAAAGAAGATTTCCGTATGCGAGGCTGCCCTTGGCGGTGGAAAGTCACCATCTGCTCTGTACGATCTGGTGAAGGGACGAACACAATGCTCGAAGGTAACGACCATTCAAAGCTTTTGCGAAGGTGCCGGCATAACGCTTTCGGAATTCTTTAACTCGGAGTATTTCAATAACTTGGACGACTGAGCCATCGGAGCAAGACAGTTTCTCTTAAGCAACATTAAAATTGCCCGTTACGAGCAGCCGCAACGGGTTATAACTTTATATGGTAGTATAACTTTTCCCCTTGCGCGATAAAAGGCGGAAATTATTGCATTCACGCGCCGTAAATCCCCCAAAAACAGGGTGTATTGACAGAATACTTTAATTATGATATAATCGGTATACAGATAACTATGCCCTCGTCTGCGTTTTACGGATAAAAAGGGCAAGGGTATGTTATCAATAGGACGGAATATATTTTTTTATGCAACAAATT
>CALVTP010000012.1 GCA_944362765.1 uncultured Clostridia bacterium
ACAAACGTTGGCGAGGGAACCAAACCGAGAAGAAGGGTTGCAGAATAAAAAAATCACAACACCGCCAAATTATCCGATACCCCAAAACGAACAGCAGAACTATCAACATAAAAACTAATAAAACAGCCAAATTATCCGAACACCCAAAATGAATAGAAGGGTTGCAGATTTCGTTTTTTCAAATGTGAAGACGAGGGAGTTTACCTACGTAAATGACCGAAGTCTGAATCATGCAGAAAAAGCGGAAGATGCGCCCTTATATTCATTTTGGCTTTGTGTCGTGCTTTTATCTATCTCATTCGTTATCGCTAGTCGCCAGGTTTGGCGGTTAGCGCGTTCATGCGCTAACCGCCAAACTTGCGCACCCCGCTCGCATAAATATGCGAGCGGGGACGCGGTCGCTTAGTGTGCACCATAGCCGACGAGCCGAGCAACATGTGCTCGGCGCATTGGTTTTGGCTTTAAAAAGGGACCGCGACGTTCTACACGTCATCTCCTTTCCGGCTGACGTCTTTGTATCGTAATTTTATCTGTCTCATTCGTTATCGCTAGTCGCCAGGTTTGGCGGTTAGCGCGTTCATGCGCTAACCGCCAAACTTGCGCACCCCGCTCGCATAAATATGCGAGCGGGGACGCGGTCGCTTAGTGTGCACCATAGCCGACGAGCCGAGCAACATGTGCTCGGCGCATTGGTTTTGGCTTTAAAAAGGGACCGCGACGTTCTACACGTCATCTCCTTTCCGGCTGACGTCTTTGTATCGTAATTTTATCTGTCTCATTCGTTATCGCTAGTCGCCAGGTTTGACGGTTAGCGCGTTCATGCGCTAACCGCCAAACTTGCGCACCCCGCTCGCATAAATATGCGAGCGGGGACGCGATCGCTTAGTGCGCACCATAGCCGACGAGCCGAGCATCATGTGCTCGGCTCGTCGGCTATGGTGCGCACTAAGGGACTCGAACCCCTGACTTCCTCCATGTGACGGAGGCACTCTACCAGCTGAGTCAAGTGCGCGTAATATTAAGTTCCTCCGCCTTTCCGCTCGGAACTTTTTTATTATACAGTGAAGATGTAAAATTGTAAAGGGTTTTTCGAAAAGAATTCCGAAACGCCGATACCGACGAGCGAAAACTTGCTTCGTCGGTGTAAAAAGCGGAGCGCACGGAGAGGCTTTCGCCCGCCCGGACGCCCCTCTTGGTGGCTTTTAGGAATTCTTTCCGGTCGACGAAGACGCCAAAATGACCTTTTTAAGGCGCCCCTTTTCGTCCAGAAGGCAAATGTCGGCGCGCATACCGACGGCTATCGTGCCGCGGTCTTGCAGCCCGAGGTGCTTTGCGGGTGCTTCGTTACCCATATAGCACGCCTCGGCAATCGGCACACCGTACCCCACCAGGATCTCCACCATCTTCGAAATCGGAGTTATCGAGCCCGCCAGCGCGCTGAAATCGGCAAGCAGTGCCACTTTACCGTTATTGTAGATGTCGATGTCGGTGCCGAGCTTGTAGTTCCCGACGGGCATTCCCGCGGCGGAGAGCGAGTCGGACACCAGCATTATCCGCCGGTAACCCTTGTTTTTCAGGATGAGGGTGAAGATGGAACGCGGAATATGAATGTCGTCGGCAATGACTTCGGCATGCACGGAATCGGTTATAAGCGCCGTCTCGTTGAGCCCGGCGTACTTGGTGATGTCCCCCTTCCGCCTCGCAAGCCCCGAGGAAGCGCAATAGAGGTGGGTGGCTCCGTCCAAGCCCCTTTCAACGCACTTTAATATCTCCGGTTCGATGCTGTCGTCGTGCCCCGCGTGCGCTTTGATCCCCAGCGAAACAAGCTTTTCCACAAGCTTTTCGGCGTTCCCCGCATGCGGGCACAAAGTTACTATTCTGATAAGGTCGGCGTTCTTTTCGAAAAACTTGCCGTCCGCCGTTTCATACTCGGCTTTTATGTTCTCTTCGGGCTGGGCGCCCTTTTTCTTCACCGAGATAAACGGTCCTTCCATGTGCAGACCGAGAAGATCGGCATAGTTGTGTTTCAGGTTCCTGATTTTTGATATTTGGATGTCCAAATCTTCGAGTTTCGTCGCGACAGCCGTCGCCACGAAAGAGGTCGTCCCGTGGTCAGAATGGAACTTCGCCACGGCATCGGCTGCCTCCTGGGTGGCTTCGAAATAGTCGTGTCCGTAGCCGCCGTGGGTATGCTCGTCGATAAACCCCGCCGTTGCAAAGAGCGGTTTTTCGGGATATTCCGAAGAGGGCTCTATCGCCGTAATGACCCCGTTTTTAACGGTGATGTCCTCGGGGACGGAAGTCGTCTTGCCGTCGGAAATCACATAGACGCCGTTGATCTTCATTGGTAAAATCTCCTTTCCCTTCCGGGGGTTACCTTCTCTCGCTTATAATGGCGTCGGCGACATACAGCCCGTTTGCTCCCGCCTGCGCCAGCCCTCTCGTAATGCCCGCGCCGTCGCCTATCGCATAGACGTTCGGGGTGATACGGAAGTTGTTGTCGATGAAATCGGGTTTGATGGAGTAGAACTTTGCCTCGACGCCGTACATGAGCGTGTCGTAGTTGGCGGTGCCGGGCGCTATCTTGTCCAGGGCGTAAATGGTGTCGATAATATTGTCGAGCTGTCGCTTCGGAATGCACAAGCCGAGGTCGCCCGCGACGGCATCCAGGGTGGGGCGCACCCTCGACTGAAGCAACCTGTGCGCGTTGGTGCGCCTGCCGTTTACAAGGTCGCCGAACCGCTGCACGATGACTCCGCCGCCCGCTATCATGTTGGCAAGTTTACAGATATGCTTGGCGTACGCGATGGGTTCGTTGAAGGGCTGGGTGAAACGCGTCGTCGAAAGTATGGCGAAGTTGGAGTTTTCCGTCTTCAGCGCGGGGTCGGAGTTGGCGTGCCCGTTGACGGTCAGCATGCCGTCGTTGTTTTCGATGACGACTTCGCCGCCGGAGTTGAAGCAGAACGTCCTCGTGCAGTCGCCGTGATCTTTGGTGCGGTAGAGGATTTTCGGCTCGTAGATCTTTTTGGAAATATCTTCCCAGATGATGCGCGGAAGCTCCACCCGGACGCCTATGTCGACTTGGTTGTTGACGACATTCAGGTTGTTTTTCTTGCACCAGTCGCCGAACCACTCCGAACCCGATCTGCCGATCGCCAGAATCAGCTCTTTATATGATATTTTTTCCTCTTTTTCGGTGAGGATGTAGTTCTCCTCCAGGTTGACGTCGACGACGGCGTCTTCCGTCATCACGTCGACTGCGGTTTCGAGATATTCCATCAACGCCGACATCACCCGGAAGTTTCCGTCCGTTCCGAGATGCTTGACCTTGGCTTGCAAAAGGTATAAGTCGTGCTGCAGGCACTTCAGTTTGATTTCGTCCGACGGGAGATACTCCTTCTTCGTCGCTCCGAACTCGTCCAGAATGGCGGCGACGTCGCCGATGTATTTCAGCGTCGCCTTGTCGCCGATGTAATCCTGTAACCAGCCGCCGTATTCGGTGGTGATATTGAACTTGCCGTCCGAAAAAGCGCCCGCTCCGCCTATGCCTTCCATTATCGCGCATTGCTTGCAGCGGATGCACTCGTTGACCAAGTGGTTGGAAAGAGGACACTTGCGGTTTTTAAGCGCCCTGCCGCGGTCGATTATCAGGATCTTCTTCTTCGGAGCCCCTTTCGACAGCCTGTACGCCGCCATCAAGCCACCTATCCCGCCGCCTGTAATAACTACATCGTACTTCATTTTCTCATCCTTTCTTCGGGCTTCCCCGAAACTTTTTTTGCTTAGCCGCGCTTCGATTTCCCGTAAGCCGCAAGCCGCCACTTTATTATAGCGCGCTTCACCGCTTTTAGCAAGCCAAATGCCTTCAAAGTTTTTCCGCTCCGCCGGCAAGTGGGCACCGGGACGCGTTTTTCCTCGCCGCATTTTTGATCCGCCTTTTGCAAAAATCCCCTTTTTTCTTCTAATCGGTTAGCATTATTATTTCATTTTGGTAATAATTGGAAATTTATCGTCGACTATATAGCTTCATTCTCGTAAATAAAAAGTAAGATTTTGGTGGTCATGCGGATTGCTCTTTGCTAAATCTATTAAATTTACGGTAATCGATCTATGCTATTGACGCCCACAAAAAGCGTTAATCGGCAACTTAAATCGGGCAAACAGTAACCTTTATTGAGGTTTTGTGTAAAAACATTGAAGTCTTTTCAAACGTGACAGGAACGTCCGGCGATATTTTTATGCTGTGACACCGAATTTCGAAAAAACACTAGACAAAAATAGCTATATAATGTAGAATACAATTGTAGGTTAAAATCAATTACCTCGGCATACCGCCGGAGGAATAAAGGAGGTAGTTTATGTCACTTATTAAGGAACGGCTTATCGAAGAACTGCGTTATTCCCCCTACACTACGGTCGAGCTCGCCAAGAAGGTCGGCGTGTCCCCCGAAATGATAACACAGTACAGAACGACGGACAAACTTCCGAAGCTCGAGACGTTTGCGGAATTGTGCAAGGCGCTCGATTGCTCTGCCGATTATATCCTTGGGTTGACCGACCGGCCGTAAAAAGCCTCCCGAAACCCGAGATTAACTTTACGGTACGTTAAAACTCACGCGGGACGTGGGTTTTTTCTTGCCTTCCGGGAGGTTTGTTTACCTCATTGCTCCCCTTCCCGTTTCCGGAACGAACTCGTTTTCTCTCTTTCGGATGTCTTCGGAGCGAAAGAAGCCCGCTTCGGAGCGAAAGAAGCCCGCTTCGGAGCGAAAAGAAGCCCGCCGAAGCGGGCTCTTGTATTGGTTTTGGCTTTTTTCGGAA
This sequence comes from uncultured Clostridia bacterium, assembly GCA_944362765.1. Classification (GTDB taxonomy): domain Bacteria; phylum Bacillota; class Clostridia; order Christensenellales; family DTU072; genus Stercoripulliclostridium_A. Next base: position 4,819 of record CALVTP010000012.1, read on the forward strand.
AACGTACTCTGTCGGAACGGAGCCGCTCCCGAATTGCGGTTTCCGTTTGTCGCCGAGCTGCCGTTTCCTGCGCCTGCGCCGCAGCGCTTCCGCATGACGGCGTTGCCGCTTTTTCGTGCGTTCGCTCTCGGCGGGCGTTCCCGGGGCAGCAGCGCCGGTTTCAGACCGTTAAAGCAATTTTTTATAGAGGTTGACGATGTCCTCTTTGGTGGGATCTTTGGGATTTCCGGGTCTGCAGGCGTCCGCCATAGCCGACTCGGCAAGGAAATCGATGTCCTCTTCCTTGACGATACCTTTCAGCGTTTCGGGGATACCGACGTCGGCGGCAAGCCGTTTTACGGCGTCGACGGCGGCTTTCCTGTACTCTGCCGCACTCATCTTCTCCGTGCCTTCGACGCCCATGGCTTTGGCGATCGCGCGGTACCTTTCGCCGGTGGCGTCGGCGTTATATTCCATGACGGTGGGAAGCAGGATGGCGTTCGCCACGCCGTGAGGGGTGTTGTAAACGGCACCCAGCGCGTGCGCCATCGAGTGCACTATGCCGAGCCCGACATTGGAAAAGCCCATGCCCGCGACATATTGTCCGAGCGCCATGCCTTCTCTGCCTTCGGGGGTGCCCTGAACGGCGCCGCGGAGACTTCTAGAGATGATTTCGATGGCCTTCAGATGGAACATGTCCGTCATTTCCCATGCTCCCTTGGTGATGTAGCCTTCGATGGCGTGAGTGAGGGCGTCCATACCGGTGGAAGCGGTCAAGCCCTTCGGCATCGTCGACATCAATTCGGCGTCGATGACGGCAACGACGGGAATGTCGTGGGGGTCGACGCAGACGAATTTACGCTTTTTCTCGCGGTCGGTGACGACGTAGTTGATGGTGACCTCGGCGGCTGTACCGGCAGTGGTCGGAACGGCTATCAGCGGCACGGAAGGATTGCGGGTATCGGCGGTACCCTCGAGGCTTCTGACGTCGGCAAACTCGGGGTTGGCTGCGATGATGCCGATGGCTTTTGCGGTGTCGATGGAAGAACCGCCCCCTACGGCTATAAGACAGTCGGCACCGGAGGCGTTGAACGCCGCTACGCCCGCCTGCACGTTTTCGATGGTGGGGTTCGGAACGATATCGGTGTATACTTCGTACGGGAAAGCAACTTCGTCCAAAACGGCGGTGACCTTTCCGGTGACGCCGACATCGAAGGTCGCTTTGTCGGAGCAGAAGAAGGCTTTCTTGTAACCGCGTTTTACCAAAAGCTCTTTCAGAACGGCTCTCGAGCCCGCTCCGTGATAGGATTGTTCGTTCAAAACTATTCTGTTGATCATATTGTTTGCCTCCGCTTTGTTTTCTGATTCGGTCGGCGCGTCCGAGCGCCGGCTCTTTATTATTGTAGCTTTGCCCGGCGGGACGGTCAAGCGCGCCGCTCTTTTATAAAAGCGGATAGCGCGCCGCAAGCGAAGCGTTGGTGTATTCTTCCTCTTCGCTGACGTCCCTGATTACCTTTACCCAACCGGGAAGGGAGTACTTCCCCTCTTCGTTTTCGAGTTCTATTTCCAGAATGCAGCGGTCTGTCCAAAAAGGATAGACGTCGATTTCCAAAAGCCTGCCCTCGTACGGAATAAAATAGCGCCGCTTGGAAATGCCGCTTACGGCTTTCCCCTTCAGCTTTTCGAATTCGGCGGCGGAGATCTCCTCCTCCCGCTCCTTTCGGGTGAAGCCCGATATCAGCCGCTTTGCCGTCAGGGTGTACTTCGCGCCTTTTTCGGTCAGACTCTTGCGGATCCTTATTGTGTCAAACCCCTCTTCCGGCGGAAGATAATATTGCGTTATGTCGGCGTATTCCGCCCCGCGCGGAAGTCCGCCCGATTCTATCAGAAACTTTTTTTCGCACTCCGTACCCGTCATCTCCTGCCCCGTTAAGGCTTCCGCCTGTACTTCGGAAGCTCGATGTAAAAGGTCGAGCCTTTCCCCTTTTCGCTGATGACGCCGTAAACCCCGCCGGGGTGACGCTCCATCACCGATTTGACGATTGAGAGTCCCAAACCCGTTCCTACGGTAGCCCGTCTGTGCGATTTGTTGGATTTAAAATACCTGTCCCAGATGTGCGGGAGAATACCGACGTCGACGCCTTCGCCGTGGTCGGTAACTTCTATTCGGACATTCCCCGCCCGGGTGTATTGTTTGATTATGACCAGTTTGTCGTCGCCCGCGTAGTTGACGGCGTTGTTGATAAGGTTATAGACGACCTGCACTATACGTTGTTCGTCGGCGTATACAAGGGCGCGTTCTTCGTGTTCGAACTCCAATTTATATCCGAGGTGCTCGATAAGTTTGCCGTGCCGACCGATAAGCGCGGAAAGCGTCTTTACGATGTCGAAGATATCGAGGCGCATCTTGTCGCCCCCCTCCTCGGTACGGCTGAGGTCAAGCATATCCGTGACCAGCCCCGTCAGGCGGGTGGCTTCGTCGACGATGACGTTGAAGTTTTCCTCTTTGGCTTCGGAAGGGATGTCGCGCATCAGTTCGGCGTACCCTTTTATCAGCGTCAGCGGCGTTCTGAGGTCGTGAGAGACATTTGCAAGGAGCTCTCTTCTGAAGTGTTCGGTTTCGCCCACTTCCTTGGCGGCGACGGCGAGACTTTCCTTCAATTCGTTGACCTCTTTATATCCGTGTGCCGAAAAGTCGGGGGAGTTTTCGCCGCGGGCGATGTCGACAGCCGTCCCGGCAAGCTTCTGAATGGGTTCGGCAATGGCTTTCCCGAGCATGAACGAGCCGACTATCCCCAACGCCAAAAATCCCACCGTCAACGTTAAAACGACGATAAGGAAGGTGTATTTGACGGTAACGGGCGCAGTCAGAACGGTCTCGACGCCTATAAGCACTTCGCCGTAATCGGCGCTTCGGACGGTTCTGAACACCATATGGGTGACGCTCTCGGAAGCGAGTTCCGGAACGTCGCCCGAAAAATCGAGGTCGGGTAACTCCGTCCCTTCCTCGCTCACCACCGATCTTTCGTCGAAGCTGCCGCCGTTTTCGCGGGTGGTTGCAAGATATGCTTTCATCTCGCCTTCGGAAGCGGCGTGGAGCATGCAATTGCGTCCGCCGTGGACTTCGACGGAACATATTCCGTTTCCTTCGCTGTCGACAATCCTTATACAGAGGTTTTCGGAAGAGGAAAGCTCCTTTGCGAGCGTTTCCATAACGTCGGAATCGACGTTTTCCGCCAGCGCGTCGGCGGCGTTTTTGGCGTAATCAAGACGGAGAGCGCCGTAGAGCGGCTTTGCCGCAAGCGCATAAATAAGCCACAAGGCGGCTACTATGACCGCCATTGCTATCGTAAAAACAACTACGAGTTTGATTTTTAGCGGAAGCTCCCCCCACTTAGCCCTCCGCCGCTTGCTTTCAGCCATCGAAGCGATATCCCATTCCTCTCAGCGTTACTATATATTCGGCGCATTCGCCGAGGCTCTTTCTGAGAAGCTTTATGTGCGTGTCCAGCGTCCTGTCGTCACCGTAGAAATCATAGCCCCACACTTCGTTTAAAAGCTTCTCGCGGGACAAAGCTATGCCACGGTTCTTGACCATGAAAAATAAGAGTTCGTACTCCTTCGGCGACAGATCGACGGGCTTGCCGTCGACGTAGACTATGCGCGCCGTGAAGTCGACTTTCAGCTTGCCGTGTTCGTAAACTTCCTTGTTGTCGGAGGCTCCCGACCGGCTCATGACGGCATTGATCCTGAGCATCAGCTCCTTCGGGGAGAAGGGCTTCGGAAGATAGTCGTCGGCGCCGATTTCGAAGCCGTGTATCTTGTCGTAGGTCTCCGTCCTCGCAGAGAGCATGATGACAGGAATTTTGGAAAATTTTCTTATCTCGCGTACGGCGGAAAAGCCGTCGAGCTCGGGCATCATGACGTCCATGATGACGATATCGAAGTTGCCTCCGCGCACCTTTTCGATGGCTTCGAGCCCGTCTCCCGCCTCGCCGTAGGAATACCCTTCCAGCGTGCAATATTTGGCGACAAGTTCGCGTATCGAGGGTTCGTCGTCGACTATTAAAACTTTATACATATATTCCTCCGTCGTCGGTTCAGCCGCGGCGGTATTCCCAATCGCAGCTCGTTTTTTCGGGCAGCGTGATGGTTTCGGTGGTCACCTCGCCGTCCTTTGCGTATTCGATTTTTATCGTTTCGTTGGCTTTTTTCCGGGCTATCAAAGCCACCCATTGCGCTTTTGTGGAAATCTTTTCGCCGTCCGCCGACACCAATAACGCTCCTTCCGGAACGGAGTCCGAACCGGAATTGTCGGAAACGTACAGCCCGGACGCCATCGCGCCGCCGGAGACGACTTCCTTAAACTTCAACACGTCTTCGTCGGCTCTTCCCGGAACATAACCGTTTTCCATTATGGCGGAAGCCACCTCCATGACGTTGTCAAGCGGAATGGCAAAGCCTATGCCCTCGACGCCTTCGGCGAGGCTTTTGGCGTTGACTATGCCGATAAGAGCCCCTCTTAAATCGAACAAGCCGCCGCCGGAATTACCTTGATTCAAAGCGATATCCAATTGGATAAGCTCCATCGTCCTGCCGTCTATCGACACTTGGCGGCTTGCCGCCGCTATCATGCCGCCCGCCACCGAACCGCCGAGGTTGCCGAGCGGGTTCCCTACCGCGATGATCTGCTGACCTGCCTGCGGAGCCACCTGCCCGAAAACCGCCTGAGCGGCGCCTATCGCCGCGCAGTCGACATTGACTTTTATAACTGCGATGTCGCTTGTCGCGTCGCCCTTCGCCCACTCGGCGTCGCACCTGGTTCCGCCGGGGAAGGTAACCGTAACGTTCCCCGCGCCTTCTACGACGTGGCTGTTGGTGACTATGTAAGCGGCGTCTTCGTTTCCTCCGTCCCCGCCCGCGGAAACGGCGATGATGACTCCGGAACCTCTTCCGGCATTGGCGGCGTCGATGTCGACGATGCTGCGCTTGGCAAGCTCCGCCGCCTTTACGGTACCGAGTTCACTGCCCGTATAGGAAACTCCCGAAAGGTTTTCTTCGAATTTACCGGGATCCTGATAGATAATTGCGGTAAGTTCGCTCTTTTTGTCGGAAGCGGTAGCCAAAAACGCGCCGAGATATCCGGCGCCGAGCAACAGCGCCGCGCCGATGACCACAGCCAAAAGTATGGCTAAGCCCGAGGGCTTTTGCCGTACCGGCTGCACCCTCGGAATACGCGATCTGACTTCATAGCTCCTTCTGTCGTTACCTTTGTACATCTTACCTCGCTCTCGGCGAACGATATTTTTGCCCTTTTAGCTCAATATACTCCTTAAATATGAATTTTACATGAATTAGCCGTGAATTCAGCCTTGCTTTTTCGGAAATTTCACTTTATACGCTTCGATGGCATCGGCAATGGCTTTCCTTGCCACCGCGGCGTTTTCCGTCCTGACGACGGCGGTCTCCTTGCCTTCGAGCGCCTTGTAAACCATGAAAAAGTGACTGATCTCGTCCATGATGTGCGGCGGAAGTTCCTCGATGTCGTGGTAGTTGTTCCAGCTGGGGTCTTTGAAGGGAATGGCTATTATCTTGGTGTCCATATAGCCGTCGTCTATCATCGTTATCATCCCTATCGGATAACAACGGCAAAGCGCCAGCGGGCGTATGACTTCGCTGGAGAGCACCAATACGTCCAGCGGGTCGAGGTCTTCCGAATATGTAAGCGGAATAAAGCCGTAGTTCGCGGGATAGTGGGTGGAGGTGTACAAGACCCTGTCCAGAATCAACAGCCCCGTTTCCTTGTCGAGTTCGTACTTATTTTTGCTGCCCTTCGAAATTTCGATGACCGTAAGAAAATCGTCGGGTTTAATGCGCTCGGGATTGACGTCGTGCCAGATGTTCATTATAAACTTCTCCTTTCGGGCGGCGAGCCCCGTTTTTATTTTCTGTATGATGTGGCTTGCGATTTCGGGTTCCGAATATCGATTTCAGGTATCCCGAAGTTACTGTTTTGAGCTTTCATCGAGGTAGCTTGCCATCAGGTCGGCGGCGTGCACCAATACCGCCAGCGGAAATTTTTCGTAAGCCGCTCCCATGACTTTCCCGCCGTGGGCGTTCCTTTCGTCGAAGCTTCCCATGTGCCAGTTTATGGCGATGGCTTCCTCTCTCGTCAGCCGCATGAATCCGTTTATTATGTAGACCGATTTTTCTCCGTGCCCGTACGGAAGCTGTTCGTCTATCGTGTAATAGGGTACCTGTATCCAGGAGCCGTCCGGCTGTTTTTGGTTACGATAGTCGGTTTTATACATCGAAATCTTGCAAACATCGTGCAGCAAGCCGCAAATGGCTACCGTCTCGTCGGAGACGTTCTCCGCCCAGGGTTTGGCTTCGTTTTCGACCAACTCCTTCAAGCGGAAATAGACATTAAGGCTGTGTCTGACCAAGCCCCCTTCCTCGGCAAGGTGGAAGCGCGACGAGGCGGGCGCCGTGAAAAAGTCGGATTTTTTGAGGTACTCCAACAAATTGTCGGCGCCTTCGCGGTGGATATTTTGTTCGTAAATAGCGATAAAGTCGTCTTTGCAGCTCATTTAAAGCCTTCTCCTTTATTTTTCGTCGTTTCCGTCCGCGGCTTCCCCTTCTTTTTCGGGAAAAGGGCTTTCTTCGTCGGGGGCTATGTCTGCGCCCGGGCTGTCCGATGCCGAAATTTCTTCTCGACCCGGCTCTTCTTCGGAAAAATCTTCTTCCGCGTCCACCGCCGAAGCCGAATTTTCGTCGGAACGGAATACCTCCTCTTCGGAACGGCTGCGGGCGGCGCATTCCTTCCGATAAAGTTCCCCGATGACTTCGGAATATGCCCCGGCTTCCGTCAGAAAGGGTTCTCCCTCTTTCAGCCCGTAAATAACATACTTTCCGTTCCCGTCCGGCGCGCTTTTCATGCCCTCTTCGCCGAGAGCGCGTTCCGCCGCGGCGCGGTATCCTTCTCCGTCCCGCTCAAGAGCCGCCAAACGGCTTTTCCCGTCCCCGGAGTACAATAAAAACCTGTACCCGCTCATCGGCGACAAGGCGCCTTCGGCGGTGTGCCCGAGCCCGTGAATGTCAAGCTTTTCCTCCCTCCAATCGATACAATTACGGGAAAAATATTGATAAATTTTCCCTTTCCTCGCGCCGAAGAGGCGGTATCCGTCCGCTGCGTACGCACCTTTGAACCGCTGTATCGGAAAGCGAGCGATGACGGGATAAGGGTATAACGCGCATTTGCCGTCGGAGAGAATGTACAAACAAAGCTTCCCTGCCGCCACCAACAGGTAAATCTTTTGGCGGACGACGAAAACCTGCACACCGGTAACTCCGGAGCGTGCCGCGACAAGCGCCGGCTTCGTCCACTCGACGCCGTCGTAAGATCTTCTTTCGTAAACTCCGCCCTTTGCCGCGAGATATGCGCGGCATTCTCCGTTTACAAACGCCACCGCGATGTCGACGGGACGAAGTTTTCTCTCCTTTTTCATCACATTTATTTTATATTATTTTATTATATAAGTCAATATTTTCCCCGTTCGCGTATAAAATAAAAAAAGCTTGCGCCGAAACGCAAACTTTTCTTTTTAGTATGTTTACGCTGCCCGTAAGTTTATTTCTTCCGTGCCAAAACCTCTTTTGCGGCGCGTACGGCGTCTCCTGCTTCCAAGCCGTAAACGGTGCGGAGATAGCCGGCTTTTCCTACCTCGCCGAACTTCTCTCTCACCCCTATCCTGTACATCGGAACGGGGCAATGCTCCGCCGCCGCTTCCGCCACCGCACTGCCTAAGCCGCCGTTGACGTTGTGATTTTCCATCGTTACCGCGGCGCCGGTCTTGCGGAAGGAATTTATTATCGTTTGGGTATCCAAAGGCTTGCAGACGGGAGCACAAATTACTTCTGCCGAGATTCCTTCCTTTTCGAGCTCCGCGGCAGCTTCCATTGCCGTGCTCACTAATAAACCGGTGGCGACAAGGGTGATGTCGCTTCCTTTATGCAAGACGTCCGCTTTCATCAAATCGAATTTCGTGCCCGCGGCGTGCATCAAGGGCGGATTTTTCCTGTGCATTCTGAGATACACCGGGTGAGGGTAAGCGAGGATTTGGGGGAGTGCCGCCTCGAGCTCGGCGGCGTCGGTGGGTTCGTAGATCAATACGTCCGGGATGGCGCGGTAGATAGCCACGTCCTCGAAGGGCATATGGGTGCCGCCGTTCAATTCGGCTGCGATGCCGGGGTCGGTTCCGACGATTATCACTTTTTGCTTGGCGTAGCAAATGGAGATCATCGCCTGGTCGCAAATACGCCTCGACGCAAACGGAGCAAAGGAAGTGATGAACGGAATATAGCCGTAGGCGCTGAGTCCCGCCGCCATTCCCGCCATATTGGCTTCGGCGATACCGGTATTCAACGCCCTGTCGGGGAACTCTTTTTCAAGCGCCAAAGTACCCGCGCACTTGGCAAGATCGGCGTCGATGACGACGACTTTCGGATCGGCGCTCATCGTCCTTCTCAAAAAGTCGATAAATACGTCGCGCATCAAAGTTTTTTCGTTGATTTCCATTTTCAGCGCCCTCCTTCGATTTCCCTTAAAGCGCGCTCCCTGTCCGTCTCGGAAATGCTCATGGAGTGGCTTGCCACCTTGGCATCCTCGACGAAGGAAACGCCCTTGCCTTTGACGGTGTTCAATATTATCATCTTGGGCTTTCCGGTGAGGCTCTTAGCCTCTGTAACAGCCTCGTCAATCGCCTGAACGTCGTTTCCAGGGATATTCCATACCGCGAAGTTAAACGCCCGCCATTTGTCCTCCAGCGGCTCCAGATCGTTTATCTCGGCGGTGGTGCCGTCAAGCTGCATCTTGTTGTAGTCGGTAAAGACAATCAGATTGTCGAGCCGGTGGCTTCCGGCATACATCGCCGCTTCCCATATTTGCCCTTCCTGGCTTTCTCCGTCGCCGATTATACAATATATGGTGGCGTTGTCGCGGGAGAGTTTGCTGCCTATCGCCGAACCCACGGCAGCCGACAGTCCTTGTCCCAACGAGCCCGCGGTCATATCCACCCCGGGAGTTTTGTTCATGTCGCAATGGCTGGGAAGAGAGGTACCGCCCTTATTTAAGGTTTTCAGCACTTCTTTCGGGAAAAAGCCTACTTCCGCAAGCGCCGAATAGACGGCGGGTCCGGCGTGACCTTTGCTGCAAATCAATCTGTCGCGCCCTTCCATTTTGGGATTTTTGGGGTCGTAGCGCATATGTTTTCCGTACAACACCGCCAACACGTCGGCTATCGACAGACAGCCGCCGATATGCCCCACGCCAATCGAAGCGATCGCCTCGACGATGTTCGCCCTTATGTTTTTGGCTAGTTCTTTTAACCGGATGATCTCGGCGTCCATATAAGGAATCCTCCTTTCTTTACTATTTTTATTGTAGCCGCGCGCGGAAACGCTGTCAATAGAGAATTTGCGAAAGGCACGCCCTTCGCAAATCCGTAATTTTGCAAATATTCGGTTCGGTTTGCCCTTAGAAAGCTATCGTTCTTCCCGGAAATACGACAATCCCAACGCCGCCGGCGGCTGCGATTCCCTTCTGTTGAGAATGCTTGTAAATATCAAAATCAGAATGGTTGCAACGTACGGCACCATCTTTATCAATTCTTTTGCCGCAAACGAGACGTCTACATAGCTGGGCATTATATAGAAAGCCCCGAAGAGTATTGACCCGAGGATGCCCCAATTCGGTTTCCACACCGAGAAAATGACCAACGCCACCGCAAGCCACCCGAGGTCTTCCATGGCATATTCCCAGCTACCGTAGAGATAATCCATGATGTAAAACAGTCCTCCGAGCCCCGCTATCGCTCCGCCCAGCACGCATGAGGTGTATTTATAGCCGGTGACATTTATTCCCGCGGCGTCCGCCGTAGCGGGGTTTTCACCTATTGCGGTAAGGTTTAAGCCTACTCTTGTCTTTTTGAAGACAAACGCCACGACTAATGCAAGAACTATCGCTGTATATACCAAAGCTCCGTGAGAAAGGAAGATCGTTGAAAACCAATCGTCCGAACCGGAGATGGGCGCGGTAAATTTCGCCGCAAGATAGTTGAAGCCCGACCTGTCTACGTAATTTATAAAAAAGTTCGTTATTCCGGCGCCAAAAGTGGTGATGGCAAGACCGGTAACGTTTTGGTTACAACGAAGGGTTATCGTCAAAAAGCCGTAGATCAAGCCGCCCGCACCCGCAAAAATCATTGCAAAGAGGATACATAGAAGTATTGCCGCAAAGCCGTTGATATTGGCGGCAGCTGCTGCAACTTGCTCCGTCTGATTGATAATTTCGGCGTTTATGCCAAGGCTTTCCATATATAAGCTTGCCCCGATACAGCCGCCGAGAGCCCCTAAGCACATTATGCCGGGGGTTCCTAGGTTTAAGTGTCCCGATTTTTCGGTAATGGTCTCGCCCGTCGAGCCGAAGAGGAAAATCGTCGCAAACCTTATTGCGCTTTTTATGAAAACCAGCATCTATTTCCCCTCCTTTTTTCTGAATTTAATACGATAGTTCAAGAAAAATTCCGAAGCTATTATAATCAAAAAGAACAGTCCTACAATGATGTCCGAGTACGCAGAGGAAGCTCCGATATGGTATGTATTCGAACCCTGTTTCGCGCCGGTCTGCAAAAATACCACAAACGCAGTTACGAATATCATGGCGAGCGGTCCGAACTTGGAAAGCCAAGAGACCAGAATTGCCGTAAAGCCTCTCCCTGCCACCAACTCGGCATTTATAGTGGGCGTCGGAGAACCGCCTACCAGCAAAAATCCTGCCAGCCCGCATATCACTCCTGAAAGTAACATCGTGCGGATAATAACCTTTTTTACGTTTATTCCGATATATTTTGCGGTGTTTTGAGATTCTCCGACGACTTCCAGTTCATAGCCGTGTTTGAAATATCTTAAATATATAAATATAATTATCGTCACTATCGCCACGATAACGGCATTCTGAATATACGGAATGCCTAATATTCCGTGAATTGTGCCGTTCCCGAGGTTGCCCATCGTCGTCTGGGTGCCGCGCGTCCAAAGGTTGACAAAAAAGTTTGTCAACTGAATTGCAACATAGTTCATCATCAACGTAAACAACGTCTCGTTTGTGCCCCATATTGCCTTGAATATTGCAGGGATAACCGCCCACAACATGCCCATAAACAGCGCAGCGGCAAACATAAACAATATCACGACGGGCTCCACTATTTTTCCGCCAAGATAGTAGAGTATTATCGCGGCGCCCAAAGCTCCTGCCAATGTCTGTCCTTCGGCGCCGATATTCCAGAAACGCATTTTAAAAGCGGGCGTAACGGCAAGGGAAATACACATTAAAATTGCCCAATCGCTGGTAAATACATAGGCAAGACGCTGCGTTCCGAACGAGCCTTTCCACATCTCTTTGAAAAACCCGCCGAATGCAGCGCTGTCTTTAGCTACTACCGCAAATATTCCTCCCGCAAGCAACGCGGCTATAATTACCGAAGCAATGCGGATAATCCACTTTTTCCAAGGTTCTATATCGTTTCTTTTTACCAAATGAAAGAGACGTTCTTTTTCTTTTTTCTTTTCGGCTACCATTTACTTTTTAACCTCTTTCTTCTTTTTCTTAACGGCGGCTTTTACAATGAATTTTTTGGTTGCGACGTCGAACATCTCTTTTATTTTTTCGGCTTTCGTCTTCTCGGGCGCGGCGGCAATCTTTTCGGGACCGCCTTCGCTTTCTTCGCCGCTTTCGTTTGCCGTCATCAACAAGCCGATTTCTTCCTTCTTTGCGCCTCTGCCGTCGACTATACCTGAAATCTTACCCGCGCACAATACCAATATCCTGTCGCAAAGCTCTATCAATACGTCCAGGTCTTCGCCGACGTAAATTACCGCGACGCCCTTTTCTTTTTGTTGGTTTAAAAGGTGATAGATGGTGTAAGAGGAGTTTATATCCAAGCCTCTTACCGGATATGCCGCCATTAAAACGGTAGGGGCGGCGGCTATTTCACGCCCTACCAATACCTTTTGAACGTTGCCGCCCGAAAGCTTTCTGACGGGAGTCTTTACCCCCGGGGTCACCACTTCGAGATCTTTTACTATGTGTTCGGCAAGTTCTTTCGGATTTTTCCTGTCGACAAACAACGAGTGCCCCTTTTGGTAGGAGCGAAGCATCATGTTGTCGATAAGATCCATGTTGCCGACCAATCCCATTCCCAATCTGTCCTCGGGAACAAAGGAAAGCCTGACCCCGAGATCTCTTATCTCAACGGGGGTCTTTTGCATTAAATCTACTTCTTCTCCTTCTTTATTGGGATCGTAGTAGATTATATCTCCGCCGGAAGTCTTCTGAAGCCCGGCAATGGCTTCCAACAATTCTCTTTGACCGCTTCCGGCAATACCGGCAATACCTAATATTTCGCCGGAACGTGCCGTAAACGAAACGTTATTCACTACCTTTATGCCATCGCGGTTGGTGACAGTCAATTCCTTTACTACCAATCTGTCGACTGGATTTTCCGGTTCGCTTCTTTCGATATTAAGCTCCGTTTTGTGTCCGACCATCATGTTGGTCAGTTCCGAGGCGTTGGTTTCCGAAGTCTTCACCGTCGCGATGTGCTCGCCTTTTCTGAGTACCGCCACCCTGTCGGAAATAGCCATCACTTCATTTAGTTTGTGGGTTATAATGATAATCGATTTGCCGTCGTCGCGCATGCGGCGTAGTACGGCAAACAATTTATCTATTTCCTGCGGAGTCAAAACGGCGGTCGGTTCGTCCAAAATCAGAATATCGGCGCCGCGGTACAATACTTTTATAATCTCGACAGTCTGTTTTTCGGAAACGGACATGTCGTAAATTTTCTTCTTTAAATCTACCTCAAAACCGTATTTTTTGGCAATCTCTTCTATTTTTTTACCTCTGTTACGATTGAGATAATTGAATTTCAACCGGCTTGAAAACCTTTTGAACGGAAGAGCAAACAACTTCAAATTTTGCTTGTTCTTATCTTTTTCTTCCTCTTTAATTTGTTTTTTTTGCTCTTTGAAAGAAGGAAGATTTATCTTTTCGCCTAAAATTATGTTGTCTGCTGCGGTAAACACGTCCACCAATTTGAAATGTTGATGGATCATGCCTATTTTTAAAGCAAAGGCATCTTTCGGTGACCGTATGACAACGGGTTTGCCGTCAACCAGAATTTCTCCGGAGTCGGGAAAGTAAATTCCGCTGATCATGTTCATCAGCGTAGTTTTACCGCTGCCGTTTTCTCCCAATAACGAAAGAATTTCGCCGCGGTAAAGTTCAATATTTACATTTTTATTTGCGACGACTTCGCCGAAAGTTTTATTGATGTTTTTTAATTGGAGAGCTATGGATTTATCCACTTTTTCCTCCGATAAAATTATATTTAAAAGGTACAAGACGGGGCAAAATGCCCCGTCTTGAATATGGTTGAATAATAATTATGCTTGACCGCCTACGTTTCCTATTACGGTTATACCGTCGATGATGAGATCGAAGTAAGGAGCCGAACGATAGAAGCTTTCTTTATATTCGCCGTCACTTACGGGATAAGAATCCGGCTTAAAATCGGAACCGTGAACGTCCGCCATCGTTTCTTCGGTAATTTGAGCTCCATTGCAAGTAAACTTCGTTATATCAAAAACCTTTCTTGTGCCGTTAAGAAGTTCTGCTTTTGCGGTATTGATAGCTTCGGCAGTGCCTTCGGCTGCAGCAGCACCGATCTCGGTTAATTGAACGGAGTTGGTTTCAATAGTTCCGCACCAGTCAACACGGATAGCCTTTCCTTCGGAAACTCTTCTTATCATATATTCAAAGTAGGGTTCCCAATTTATTTTAGAAGAAATAATATAGGTAGTCGGGCAGCTTGCCTGAGTGCTTCCGTTGTAAGAAACGTTCGGAATTCCTGCTTGTTCACAAGCGGAAGGAGCACCCATCGAGTCGGCGTGTTGGCTTATGAGTTTGGCGCCGTTAGCAATAAGTTTATTTGCTCCCTCTCTTTCGGCGGTCTCGTCATACCAGGAATTGGTATAAATAACCTCCATGGTAACATTCGAAACTATCGATTTTACTCCGAGGTAGAAGGAGGTATATCCGGAGATAACTTCTGCATACGGGAAAGCTCCTACATAGCCTATTTTAGCATTAGCGGCGGAAACGGCACCGTTTGCGTCACCGTACATTTCTTTCAATTTCATACCTGCGGCGATACCGGCAAGATATCTGCCTTCATATATAGAAGCAAAAGCATTGTGGAAGTTAGCAACATTTTCATCATAGGCATGAGTTCCGGTAGCATGGCAGAATTGAACATCGGGATATTCTTTTGCAGCCTGCAAAAGGAAAGTCTCATGACCGAAAGAATCTGCAAAAATAACGTCGCAGCCTGCTTCTGCAAGCTCTGCCGCTGCATTATAGCAAGCCTCTGATTCGGGAATGTTGGTTCTGAAAAGAACTTGATCCTGAGTAAGACCTAATGCTGCGGTGGCGGCATTTGCTGCGTCGATGAAGTTTTTGTCGTAGGTGCTGTTCTCGTCATGAAGGAATATAAAACCTACTTTAATGTCACTCATCGCAACCGGAGTATTTACTACTTCATCGCTGGAGTCCTTAAAAATATCCGGATAAGCGGGATTTTCACCTTTTTTATTTTCGTCGTCCACGCATGCAACGAGGCTTATTGCGGCTACCGCTAAAACAGCGATAATCAGCACTATAGCCAAAACCTTTTTAAGTTTCATTGGAATTTACCTCCGTAGTATTTTTTCGGCTTTCGCCGTTATTTACAACAAAAAAACGCCATACTTTCTCGGTATGACGTCGTTATGCGCACTTCTCCGCTACTTTTAAAGCGCCGTAAGTCGCCGCGGCGCCGCAAAATAAAAAGAAAGCGGTTATTTTTATGTTCTTTCCGTATTTCACGGCTCTCCCTCCGCATTATTTTCCTTTGTCGGAATATGTATATATTTTATATGATTATATATATTGTTGTCAAACGAATTCGGAGTTTATTTTATTTTCCCTCTCTTCCTTATTTTGCCTTATTTAAAAATCCGTAAAAAGTTGATAATTTGTTTATTTTAAGAGAGTTTTCAGCCTTTAAAAATAAATAAAAACATTACTCGCAGAAAGATTTCTTTTAATTGAGTTAAGATTGTTTTTGTCCCTTCGAAAACACCCTTCCCTCTAAATTTTTCTTATATAAGGATTAATTAAATTTAATAATAATAATAAACTCCGTGGATATGTTGAAAAGTAAATTTGATGTAAAAAAACGATATTGAAACTCAGAAATTAATATAAATAAAAGGCGTTAAATTATTAACATTATAAACGGAGAAAATCCACATTTTCCATGTCGGCAAAGTTTTATGTTGATAACCTTACGGGAAGGCTTTATATGAAATAAGTTTCACCGGTGACAGCGATGGTAAGAAGCCATAAAACTATGACAGCCACCACTTGTATACCTAAGTATATATAGAGCGAATATTTTCCCGGTATTGTAAGAAAACGGTTCCATTTGCCGTCCAATGAAGGCAGAAGCGACTTTCCGTTCGGATAGAAAAATTGAGCAATTGCGGCGCCGGTCATGAAAAAGGCGAAAAATGGAAGAAGAGGAAAATAGTCCGCCGTCCACCAGTCGTCGGTAAAGACGAATAAACCGGTTACCGGCGTAGTGTCCGGCATAGTGGCACCGTGGAGTTGAAGATCTATCAAATCGACGTTGAAAAAGTGGTTTATTATATATAGAGCTATTGCCGTTAAAAGATAAACCGCGCCTTTTATATAATTAGAACCCTTTACTTTATTTAATAAAGAGGTTAAAAGGGACAGAAAGAAAAATAAAAGGATACAAAAAGCGAGACAATGAAGAACGCCGAATAATATAAAAACTCCCGAAAAGCCGATGACTTTGTCGATGAGATATGTTATTCCGCTGACCGCAAGGGCGACTGCCGCAAGCTTTATGCCCCTCAAAAAGTTATTCCTTGAAAAAGCCGTGCAGATACCGGATACGAAAAAGAAAATAAAGACGAACACCGGCCAACCGTACAGGCGAAGGGTGGAATGCCAATAATCCAAGGCAAACTCACCGAAAGCGTTTAAAAAAGAGGAATCGCTGTATTCCCAGCCCCCGAGATAGAATATGTGACCCACCGAATACATAAAGTGATCCCATACCACCATCAATATAGAAAGACCTCTCAACGCGTCCAATTCCCATGCGCGAGCGCGCCCCGATTTTTTAGGGCGAACCTTTTTTTCATTTTCGGACACTCTCTTTTCCGTCGTCATAGCCATAGATACCTTACTTATACTCCGTCCTTTCCAGGCGCTTGAACTCCCCTTCCACAGAATAGACTTCGAAGCGGTCGGGATAGTCGTATATCAACTTTTCTTCCAAAGAAGACATGTATATTTTAGGTTTTTCGGTTTTATTATTATCGATTTTAAGGTATCCGTTTCTTGATTTTCGGGTTCCCGAAGTTTGTTTATTTTGAATATTGTCAGAAACGTTCCTTCTTATCGGCGGCTTTTCGTAATCCGAAAAAGAAGCCTCTTTTTTTGATATATATCCGACCCGGGAAGAGTTACGGCCGTTGAAATTTTTATTGAAATTATTTTTTTCAGAGGAGCAATCGAGGTATTCACGATTAATCCGGGAGAGCTTTTTTACAAGCGGTGTCGACCGGTTAAATTGAGATGACTCCGCGGCATAGACTCTCTTACGGTGAGCGTTACTTTCCCAGACGGGGTGGCGGTAGCCTATCGAAGCCGCCGCCCCCGCGTTTAAAGTGAAGTTATTCAAAGCTATCGCCGCATTCAATATAATTGTAACCGTTCCGCCCGCTATGAACACTCCTTGAAGTTCCCCTTTAAAAGGGTTGTACCCCGCCAAAAAGAGAGCCGCCGTATATAAAAGGTAAGCTATACTCCAAAGGCTTCCGGAGCGCCACAAGAGTATTCCGAGGCTTTTTAAAACCCCTTTTGCGCCGTTTAAGAAGTATCTTAAAGCAGAGCCGGAAATCTCGGCGAGGGCGTTAGGCTTGTTCATTTTTTAAGTTTATCCGTGCCGAGATACTTTCTTAATACCTCGGGGACGGTGACGGAACCGTCGGCGCATTGGAATTGCTCGACGATTGCGGGGATGAGTCTGCTGGTAGCAAGCCCGGAGCCGTTCAAAGTATGTACGAATTGCGTTTTTCCCGTTTCCGAGTCGCGGAAGCGGGTGTTGTTCCTTCTCGCCTGGTAGTCGTTGGCGTTGGAAACGGAAGAGACTTCTTTATAGATACCCATGCTGGGGATCCACACTTCGATGTCGTAGGTTCTTGCCATCGACGCCGAACAATCCCCCGCCGCAAGCTTGGAAATACGGAAATGCAATCCCAAGCCTTCCACCAACGCCGCCGCCTTATTTACAAGTTCCTCGAATGCCTCTCCGGAGTGTTTCGGATGGGCGTATTGTACCATTTCGACTTTGTTGAATTGGTGACCGCGGATCATGCCGCGTTCCTCGCTGCGGTAGCTTCCCGCCTCTTTCCTGTAACAAGGGGTGTATGCAAACAATTTCAACGGAAGCATGCTTTCGTCCATTATCTCACCTGCGTACATATTGACGAGAGCGGTCTCCGCCGTAGGCAGCATAAAGCGGTTTTTCTTTCGGTCTTCCCCTTCCAGCCAATAAACTTCGTCGGTGAACTTCGGAAATTGTCCCGCGCCGAAACCCGCCGCATAACCGAGCTGATGAGGGGGAAGTATGAATTCGTAACCGTCTTTCAGATGGGTGTCGATGAAATAGTTCAAAAGAGCCCACTCCAACCGCGCTCCCATGCCGCGGTAGATCCAGAATCCGCCCCCCGAAAGCTTGGCGCCGCGTTCGTAATCGATGAGCCCGAGCCCGGTGCAAAGCTCGACATGGTTAAGCGGAGTAAAGTCGAATTCGGGCTTTATACCCACCACCTTTATAACGGCGTTGTTTTCCTTGCCGCCTTGTGTCAGATCGTCGTCCGGAAGGTTTGGAAGTGCATACAATATGTCATTGATCTTTTCATCAAGTTCGGCAATTTGGGTATCCGTATCGGCTATTTTGTCACCCAATTTACGCATTTCTTCGAATACGGCTTCTACCGGTTCGCCCGCCTTTTTAAGCTTCGGAATCGAAGCCGAGACGCGGTTTCTTTCGGCTTTCATCTCTTCCGCGCGTTGCTTTAAAGCCTTCCTCTCGGCGTCCGCGTCGACGACTTCCTTCAAGTCGACGACCGCTCCTTTTTTTGCCAAAGCCGCTTCGACGTATTTTCTGTCGTTTCTTATTAAATTCAGATCTATCATTTTATTTCCTCCGATGACCGGGTAATTATATTTTTTTTATTTTTTCAGGAGTTTGCTTTTACGAGATAGTCGTAAACGAATCCGTCCAGGTCGCCGTCCATCACGCCCGATACGTCCGACGTCTCATACCCCGTTCTGTGGTCTTTTACCATCGTGTACGGGCAAAAGACATAGCTGCGGATCTGCGATCCCCACTCTATCTTTTTTATCTCCCCTTTCAGCTTCAATGCCTCTTCCGTCTGTTCCCTTTCCTTTAATTCGGCGAGTTTGGCGTACAGCATCTTCATCGCCGTCTCCTTGTTCTGCACCTGGCTTCTTTCGTTTTGGCACCAGGTGACTATTCCCGTGGGAAGGTGGGTTATCCTGACGGCGGATTCCGTCTTGTTGACGTGCTGCCCGCCCGCTCCCGACGAACGGCAGGTGTCGATTTTAAGTTCCTCCGGGCGGACTACAATTTCGTTGTCGTCGATGATTTCAGGCATCACCTCGAGGGAAGCAAAGCTTGTGTGACGCCTCTTTCCCGCGTCGAAGGGGCTTATCCTCACCAGACGGTGCACCCCTTTTTCCGCCTTTAAAAAGCCGTAGGCGTTGTCCCCTTTTATTATGAAAGTGACGCTCTTTACCCCGGCTTCGTCGCCGTCCTGGCGGTCGGTGGTTTCGGTTTCATAGCCTTTGCGTTCGGCGTAGCGAAGATACATCCGGTAAAGCATCTCCGCCCAATCCTGCGCTTCGGTGCCGCCCGCCCCGGCGTGGATAGTTAAAATCGCGTTCAACGAATCATATTTTCCGCGTAAAAGGGATTCCAAAAACAATGTTTCGGATTCCTGTTCCAGTTCTTTTGTCAGTGAGACTATTTCCGCTTCGAGTTCCGGATCGTTTTCTCCTTCCGCCATGTCGATGAGCTCTTTTAAGTCCCGGCATTTCTTTTCGAGGATGGTGACTTTCCCGATTTGCTTTTCGACATGAGAAACCCTCATATTGACGACTTTCGCGCGTTCGACGTCCTGCCAGAAGCCTTCCTCGGCGCGCTCCTTTTCGAGGGAGTTGAGTTCCGACTTCAATTTTTCTATGTCGATGGCGTCCGCCGAGGTTCTGACGGAGGAAGTTATGTTCTGAAGTTTGAGGCGCTCTTCGTAGAAGTCCATACTATTTTCCGCAACAATTTTTGTATTTTTTACCGGAACCGCAAGGGCAGGGGTCGTTTCTTCCCGGCTTCTTGTCGGTTTTTTGGGTGGAGACGAAGCGCACCGCCCGGGCGCGTTCCAACTGCTGCTGCCTCATTTTTACCGCTTCGATTATCTGGTCGGGGTCGATCCGCGCCAGCCTTACGGCGGTAAACTCCTGTATCTCCTCTATCATGGCGTCGAACATTTCGAAGCCTTCGCGGCGGTACTCGACGAAGGGATCGCGCTGACCGTAACCGCGAAGCCCTATCCCGCGCCTCAGAATGTCCATGTTGGAGATATGCGCCATCCAATGGCGGTCGACGGTGCTGAGAAGAATGTCCCTTTCCAGTCTTCCGAAGTCTATTCCGAGCTCCTTGGCGCGGGCGGCTTTTGCTTCGTATTGTTCGACGGCGGTGTCGAAGATCAACTTTTCGATTTCGTGAGTCGGCATCTCCCGCAGCAGCTTTTCGGTGATGAGGGAAGTACCTTCCTTTAAAAGCTTTCTTTCGAGTTCCGCGTTGAAGGCGTCGACGTCGACTTTCATCTCCCCTTCGCCGTAGTCAAGGTACATGTCGGTAATCTCCTGCGCGACGGGTTCGAAGTATTTTATCACCTGTTCGTGGACGTCTTTTCCGTTCAGCACCTCGTTTCGTTCGGTATAAATCAATTGGCGTTGCTTGTTCATGACGTCGTCGTAGTTCAGAACGTGCTTGCGGATGGCGTAGTTGTTTTCTTCGCACCGTTTTTGCGCCGCTTCGATTTGTTTTGTCAGAATACCGCTTTGAAGGACGATCCCTTCGGCAAGGAAGGATTTCAGCCTGTCTCCGCCGAAGAGTCTTAAAAGATTGTCTTCGAAACTCAGATAAAAGCAGGAAGCACCCGGGTCACCCTGACGCCCGGAACGCCCGCGGAGCTGGTTGTCGATACGCCTTGCCTCGTGCCGCTCGGAACCGATGACCATCAAACCGCCCGCTTCCAGCACCTTTTTCTTTTCGTCGTCGGTAACGGCTTTGAACTTTTCCAAAAACTCGCGGTACTTTTCCCGCGCCGCCTGCTCTTCCGGTTCGACAAGGGTGTTGTAAGCGGTAGCCGCCGCGATGAGCCGTTCTTCCATTCCTTCCTGAACGAGAGCGTTTCTCGCCATGAATTCCGGGTTGCCGCCCAAAAGTATGTCGGTACCTCTGCCCGCCATGTTTGTAGCTACCGTGACTGCGCCGAGACGCCCCGCCTGGGCGACTATTTCGGCTTCGCGTTCGTGGTGTTTGGCGTTTAAGACGTTGGCGCGGATGCCGCGTTTGTCGAGAAGGGAGCTCAATTCTTCGCTCGCTTCGACATTGGTCGTGCCCACCAGAACGGGCTGTCCCGTCTTGTGAATGCCGACGACGTCGTCAACCAGCGCCTGCAGCTTTTCCGATCTGGTTTTGAAAATTTTATCGGGGAAGTCATTCCTCACCACCGGCTTGTTCGGCGGTATCGGCACGACGTCGAGTTCGTAAATTCCTCTGAATTCGGCTTCCTCGGTGACGGCGGTACCGGTCATTCCGGAAAGCTTTTTATAGAGTCTGAAATAGTTTTGGAAGGTTATTGTGGCTATCGTGCGGTTTTCGCGGCGCACGCGGACGCCTTCCTTCGCCTCTATCGCCTGGTGCAGCCCCTCGGAATACCTTCTTCCCGCCATCTTGCGCCCGGTGAACTCGTCGACAATGACTATTTCGTCGTTTTCTACGATGTAGTCGCGGTCGCGCGCCATCAGATAATTGGCACGGAGCGCCGAATTGATCTTTGTCGACAGCTCGGCGTTTTCGGAGTCGCCGAGGTTGTCGATATTGAAGTAGCGCTCGGCTTTGGTTATCCCCTCCTCGCTCAGGTAGATCTGGTGCTCCTTTTCTTTTTTGACGTAGTCGTCTTCCTTCAGCGTCTTTACGAATTTGTCGGTCTTGACGTATAATTCGTTGGATTCCGCGGCGGGACCGGAGATGATAAGCGGCGTGCGCGCTTCGTCGATGAGGATGCTGTCCACTTCGTCGACTATCGCAAAGGCGTGTCCGCGCTGGACGACGTCGTCAAGGCTCCGTGCCATGTTGTCGCGAAGGTAATCGAAACCGACTTCGTTATTTGTGGCGTAGGTTATGTCGGCGGCATATGCCGCTTTGCGCTCCGCCCTGTTCATGCCGGGAGCGATGACGCCTACCGTGAGCCCCAAAAACTTATATACCTTGCCCATCCACTCGGCGTCGCGCTTTGCAAGGTAGTCGTTGACGGTGACGATATGCACCCCTTTGCCCGCCAGCGCGTTCAGATATGCGGGAAGGGTAGCCACCAACGTCTTACCTTCGCCGGTCTGCATTTCGGCGATGCGCCCCTGGTGAAGGACTATTCCGCCTATCAACTGCACCCGGAAGTGGCGCATATTAAGCACTCTCTTTGCCGCCTCGCGGCAGACCGCGAAGGCTTCGTTCAAAAGGTTGTCGAGCTTTTCGCCGTCTTTGAGCCGACATCTGAACAGTTCCGTCTGCCGCCGCAGTTCGTCGTCTGACATCGCGGCGTACTTCGGCTCCAAAGCCTCGATTTTATCGGCGATCACGCCCAGTTTTTTGACCTGGCGCTGTTTTTCACTTTTAAATAAGAAATCGACTATACCCATTGATACCTCTTTTTCGGGGGAAAGTTCCGCCGAATATCGCTATTATATCACATATATAATAAAAGGGCAAATGCGAATAATGTATTTTTTTGGGGTCGTTAAGTAAAAAGTAACGAAAACGGAAAGAGGCTTCGGATTATACAAACCGTCCCGGACGGCCTCAAAAAAAAAGACAAGCCGAAAGAAATTGAATTTCGGCTCCCGCTGTGGTATAGTTTAAGCATGGAAAAACAAATGCGCGCGTACTATGCCGAAACATTGTCGGAAGTGATGTCCCGGGACGAAAAAGTCGTCGTTGTGGACGCAGACCTGGGAAAAGCTCTCGGCACCGAAAAGTTCAGGGAGCGCTTCCCTTTGCGGGCAATCGACGTCGGGATAGCCGAACAGAACATGATAGGCGTGGCGGCGGGACTCAGTGCCTACGGATTCACCCCTGTGTGCCAAAGTTTTGCCCCGTTCATTACCAGGAACGTCTGTGACCAGATAACCATGAATTTGCGGTTTACGGCTCTTAAAACTTTACTTGTGGGAGCCGATCCCGGCATTTCCGCGGAATTAAACGGTGCCTCGCATATGGCGGTGGAGGACATTTCCGTCATGCGCGCGATCCCCGGAATGCAGATTTTCGAACCTGCCGACGGCATAGAACTTAAAAAGGCTCTTCCGTTGCTTATCGCCTCTCCCGACACCGTTTATATGCGCATGTACAGAAAGGAGCTCCCCGCCGTGCACGGCGCGGACTACTCCTTTCAATTCGGGAAGATCGACCTGCTGCGTCCCGGGAAGGACGTCGCCATATTTACCTCAGGGGTTTTCGTTTATCCTGCGCTGGAAGCGGCAAAGGCGCTCTCCGTGAAGGGGATAGACGCCGCGGTAGTCAACGTCCATACGATAAAACCGTTGGACAAGGAAGGTATTCTCGGGATTTTAAGTTCCGTCCGCGCCGCCATAGTCTACGAAAACCACAACCGCTTCGGCGGACTTTACTCGGCGGTAGCGGAAGCGCAGGCGGAGGCAGGAGTCGGCATAAAAACCGTCCCGGCAGCCATATCGGACCGCTTCGGCGTCAGAGGCAGACTTACAGACATCATGAGTAAGCTTTCGCTCACCCCTGCTTTCGTCGCGGCGAAAGCCGAAAAATTACTTGACGAGCTTGTCGAGTAAGAGGGAAAGCTCGTCCAGCTTCTGTTCCTTGTCCGCACCGGTCGCTTCCGTCACGCAGCCGTGGAGGTGGGATTTCAACACCTCGCGGTTGACCTTTCCCAAGACGGCTTGGCACGCCATTATCTGGTTTGATATGTCGATGCAATACTTTTTCTCGACGAGCATCTTCTGTATGCCCGCGATCTGCCCCTCGGCGGTCTTTAAAAGGTTGAGAAGTTTTTTGTCGTCGCGGATCATAGCTTTTCGACTCCGGTGACTTCATAGCCCGCCTCGACAACCGCGGCTTTCAGCGCTTCTTCTTTTCCGCCGGTGACGACGGCGGACTTTTCCTCTAACGACACGTCGACACTTTCGACGCCCTCGACCGCTTTCAGCGCGTTTTCGACGCGTCCCACGCAATGCATGCACATCATACCTTCGATTTTCAAAAGGGTTTTGGTCATTTCTTGTCTCCTTTCATCGGTTTTTATCGATGTTAAACGATTTTTTTCGGGTGTTTCCCGGTTCGGGGCAACGCGTTGTCCGGTCGTTACGCCGTCGCTCAGGCTTTTTTCGGGAGTGACGCCCTGCGCCCCCGCAGGATCGGTTTCCGTTGTGGCTGAACGGACAGAGTTGTCCGAGGAAGAAAGTTCGCTCGTCGCCGCGGGAGAACGGACGCTGTCGGACTGTTCCGAGGCAGACAACGCGTGAGAACAGACGGCGTTTTCCTCGGAACACTCTCCCGCGCGGAGCGGCTTGAAGAGCTTCAATCTCAGCGCGTTGCCGACGACAAAGAGGCTCGAACAGCTCATCGCGAGCGCCCCTATCATCGGGCTTAACATGATACCGAACGGCACATACAGCACTCCCGCCGCGATCGGAATTCCCAAAACATTGTAGAAAAACGCCCAGAAGAGATTCTCCTTGATATTCTTTATCGTCTTGTCGGAGAGGCGAACGGCGTTGACTACGTCCATCAGGTCGTCTTTTATCAAAATGACGTCCGCCGAGTCGACCGCGATGTCCGCTCCCGAGCCGATGGCTATGCCGATGTCGGCTGTCTTCAAGGCGGGCGCGTCGTTTATGCCGTCTCCCACCATCGCCACTTTTCCGCGCTTTTTCAGCTCTTCGACGACGGCAGCTTTGTCTCCCGGCAGCACTTCGGCGATGACTTCGTCGACTCCCGCTTCGCGTGCGATGGCTTGGGCGGTCAGACGGTTGTCCCCCGTCAGCATTATCGTCACGAGACCGGCTTTTTTCAAAAGCCGAATAGCTTTTGCGCTCCCCGCTTTCATGAAGTCGGAAGTGGCGATGAGCCCCGCATACGTGCCGTTTTTCGAAACGAGAAGAGGAGTTTTTCCTTCCCCGGTCACGCGCTCCAATTCGGCGGAAAACAGCTCCTCTTTAACGCCTTCCTCCTTCATCAGAAGAGCGTTCCCGACGGCATAGACGGAGCCGCTTGCCGTCCTTCCCCTGACCCCTTTCCCGGGGAGAGTTTCAAAGTCGGCGATGTCCGTTAAAGCCCCCTTTACGTTGGATTCGAAGTAGCCGACTACCGCTTCGCCCAGCGGGTGTTCGCTTCGTTTTTCAAGGGCGGCGACGGCTGAAAGATCCTCTTCGGAGAGGTTGACGTAGCTTACTTCGGGTTCCCCTGCCGTTATCGTCCCCGTCTTGTCCAAGACGACGTATTTTACTCCGTGCAGCCGTTCGAGAGCTTCGCCGCTTTTTATTAAAATGCCGTTTTCGGCTCCCTTACCCGTTCCTACGGTTACCGCAACCGGCGTTGCAAGCCCAAGCGCGCAAGGACAGCTGATGACCAGCACGGCGACGGCGGCATTTAGCGCCTGCTCGAAATTTCCCGTTCCCCACGCCCAGCCGATAAAAGTCACCAACGCAACGGACATAACGACGGGCACGAAAACACCGGAGATCTTGTCGGCGAGACGCTGTATCGGAGCCTTCTCCGCACCCGCTTCTTCGACGAGAGAAATTATCTTTTGCAGCATACTTTCGGCGCCGACCGCCGTCAGCCGCGCCTTCAGATAACCGCTTTTTAAAATGGTTCCGCCGATGACGGAGGCGCCGGGAAGTTTTTCGACGGGCATCGACTCGCCGCTTATCGCCGCTTCGACGGCAAAGCCGCTTCCTTCCTCGACTACGCCGTCCGAAGGAACGGACATTCCCGCTTTGATTACTACGATGTCCCCGACGGCTAAAAACCTTGTGGGAATCTCGGTTTCGATACCGTTTCTTAGCACTATTGCGGTGTCGGGAGAGAGCTTTTTAAGTTTATCCAAAGCGTCTCCCGTCCTCCGTTTTGACTTCGTTTCCAAGTACTTTCCGACTGTCACCAGTGCTAAAATCATGCCCGCTGACTCGAAATATAGTTCGTGCATATAGTGCTCGACTATCGCCGTGTCGCCGTGCCCGAGCCCCCAACTCATTCTGAATATGGCGTAAAGCCCGTATACCAGCGACGCCGACGAACCCACCGCCACCAGCGTGTCCATGTTCGGCGCGCCCCGGAAAAGTCGCTTGTAGCCGTTTATATAGTAGGCGCGGTTAAAATAGATTATCGGCGCCGCGAGCAGTAGCTGTAACAATGCGTATGAAACGGCGTTTTCCACCCCCGTCAGAAAAGAGGGAAGCGGTGCGCCCAGCATGTGACCCATCGCTACATACATCAATAAAATCATGAATACCAAGGAGACGATTAGCCTTATCTTCATCTCCCTTTCGGCTTTTTCACGTTTTACCGCCGAAGCGCTTATTTCTGTGTTTGGGCTGCCGTTTCTCTTTTTTAGGTTACTTAAACTACTGTTTATCTGATTTTCGTTGCCCTCACCCGCCCTCGAACACGACAGCGGAGCCCCGGAAGTGACGGAACACCCGCAGGAGGTACTTTCCCCGAAAGAGGAGTCTTTTTCCCCGGAGCTTCCGAGGGGGGCTCTTTCCGTTAAAAGCCGCTCGTTTGCTTCGGCGTCCGATGCGTTTTCAGCCGCGTTTTCGGTCTTCAGATCGAGCGGGAATGCGCCGTAACCCGCTTTTTCGACGGCTGAAACTATCTCTTCCCATCCGAGAACGGAGCTGTCCACGTCCGCCGTCAGTCTGTTTGTAAGAAGATTGACGTTGGCTTTTGTAACGCCCTTCAGCTTTGTTACCGCTTTTTCGACGTGCTGCGCACACGCCGAGCAGCTCATCCCTGTTATTTCAAACCTTAATTTTTCCGTCATATTGTCTCCGTATGCCGCTCACGGGACGGCTTTTGACCACCGCTGATCGGCTCCCATTATTTCCGATTTTCCCGAACTTCAATAAAGCCCGTTTATCAATAATTTCATCAAATACTTCTCCGTTTAGCCGGCTTTTAAACGCTCCCGGCGAGGGCGCTGCGGGCTATTTCCGGCTTTAATGAAGCGTTCTTCAAGAAACTCTTCACACAATCCGTCCCGGGCTGAAAGAATCTGACGCCGAGTCCACTTATTTTACATTCAATAAGCAACCGTCGAAACTTCTCCGTTTAGCCGGCTTTTAAGCGCTCCCGGCGAGGGCACTGCGGGCTATTTCCGGCTTTAATGAAGCGTTCTTCAAGAAACTCTTCACACAATCCGTCCTGGGCTGAAAGAAACTGACGCCGAGTCCATGTATTTTACATCCAACAAGTAACCGTCGACTGAAACGGAATTTTCCGGATTTAAGGAAAGACTGCAGTTTCTTCGGAAGCACAATTGAAGCGCTCCGCAGGATTGCCGCTTTGAAGGCCCTCGGACGATTGCGTTATCGCAAACCACCCGTTTTCGGCAAAGAAAGCTTTTTATGGGCGGACGTTCAACCATAAAAATTATACCACCCCACGGGGGTGGGGTCAAGTAAAATACCGTAGCAAAGTTACAAAATTATATATCGGCAGAAAACGCAAAAATCCATGCCATGTGTTCATAAAACACGATAAAATAAGGAAAAAAGCAGAGGAGTATACAGTGAAAAATGAAAGGTTATAACGTAAAAAACAATTTTACGAAAAGAAAAACGAAAAAAGGAAAGAGATAAGGCAAAAGAAAAGAATCGATGAAAAAGCGATTTAAAAGCCAAAAAATACCCTCTTTTAGGGAGAGCCCGCGGAAGACTCATAGGTTTCGAAAAAACCGAAAACAAACTTTGAAAACAAATAAACGGCAAGACAGTAAAGTGTTCGGGTTCGACGGACAATCGACATGCGGGATTTCAGCGAATCGGATAAAGCGTGACTGTCGGAGCGTCGATACGGGCACTTGCGGGTTCCCTTCGCAGGCAGTATAAATAAATGAGCACAGCGCCTTTTGTAAAGATTGCGGGGAAAAAGCGTCCCGATACGCGCCGACAACGAATCCGATTAAGCCGCAAGTGAGCATTAAAAGGAAAAAGGCATTTAAGTGTGGAATCAGAAAGGAGTAGAGCCGTACCCGAAAAAGAAAAAAGAGAATGTCCTTCGGAAAAGCATGAAAGCAGAGAAGCCGCGCACCGGGAAAGAGGCGCAGCTCCGGAAGAGAAGCGACGAACAGGAAGAAAAGAAGATAATACGTCATGTGAAAAAAGTCCGAATCCAAAAACCGAAGCAATGCAGAAAAGCCCATGCAGAAAAACTTAAAAAGAGAAAAGTCACAAATAAAAACAGCACAAAAAGCCGAAAAGCCGTGAAAAAGGCATAAAGGAGAAAGATAAACCGGGCAAGCAAAGGGATTTCCATCCGATAATAAATCGGAACAAGAAAAAATTAAAGAGACTCCTAAAAATAAGCAAAGTAGAAAAACATGACGGCAAAAGAAGAAAAAAGCGGAGAGAAAAAACACTCCGGAAGCCTAAAAAAGGGAAAAAATCAAAAGTATAAAAATCAGTAAAAATGGCAACAATAAATATATGAATTAAAGAAAAAAACAAAGCAAAACAATGTTCCCCGTGGAACAATTAAGGTGAAATTTCTTCGGGAAAAGGTTTCGGAGAACCCGCCAGGGTGCCCCTAGAGAGGCTGAAAACCCTTAAAAACAGCAAAAATTGGCTCAAAAAGGCAGTTTCAGCCATCGACGGAGCTCCAAGGAGAAGCGCCGTGAAACTACCGAAAAAAGTCCTCATAAAATCGTTGGATTTTGCCGCCTCGAACTGCGTCCGAAGGGGGCAATAACGGCATTAAAAGCAAGAAGGCAAGGAAGGGCAAAGGAAGACGAGCCCCGGAAAGAAAGAGCCGCTTAATGGATAAAGCGCTGCGCAGAAAGCCACAATGTTTTCCTCGGAAAAGACGATTAAAGCGGCGCCGAGCCCAAAATATTACATGTCATAAATCACCGAACGCGTGCGGTCAAGCGCAAAACAAATCTACTTTTATCCATAAAACAAGAATAAAGATAATGAACTATACAGAAACCGGAGTAAAACACGCCATTTCCTGAATTCTATGCAAACGCGACCGGCTTGTTTCACGTGGAACTTAAAAGGCGCCCCTCTCTCTTATTGGGAAAGTCGGCTTCCGTACGGCGACCCGTTTGCGTTAGACTTGTTTCACGTGGAACAAGTCTGCCGTATCGTCGTTACGATTGAGTCATTGCGTTGGCGTACAGAGGTCTGTTTCACGTGAAACACCGGCCATGATGTTCGGGCGAGCGACGTATGTGAAGATTTGCGCGCCGCTTTGTTTTCTTAGCATAAGAGGTGTCGTATGCGCCGATAATTTCTTAACGTCCCCGTGGCAATAGCGCTCTTGTTTTTTGTTTTATACAACTTGTCTGTTTGCCGGAGAAAAAGCGGCTGTCGGCAGATTCCTGTTTTTTCGTCGTTGTTTTAATTCTGTTTTATTTACGGCAGGACAACCTTTAATCCTTTGTCTGCCTGCAACGAATGTGATCCAATCTCGCTTTTGCGACATTGTTCCGGTCGGTCTCTCGGAACAGCGGTTTTAGTCCCTTGCATCACGGCGTAATGTTTGTTTGATAAATTGTTCTTCCGAACAACGTTTGTTTGTGCCTATTATATAGACTAAGTGCTTTTATCTTATTTTTTGTAGTGTGCTATCGGTGAATTTATCAAAGTGGAACATCAGACCGTATAATCTGTTTTGGGCGCGCGGTTGAAGATAATATTGCTGCGCTTGCTTATTTGTTTGATGAAAATTTATCGTACAATCAACCCACTCTTTTACAACCAATCACTGCTCAGACATAGTCGCCATGGTAATATCGTTTTAAAGCCCCTTAATTAATTTTTTTCAATTTGTAATAGAGCTAAAGTTGGAGGTAAAAAATCAATTTTTCGTTACGCCATAAACATAGCATTTCGTTTCGACGTTTCCTTTTGTGAAGAATTAAGAGAGCAATCGACCGCTTATTCTTGGGAAGGTGGAGTCAACCACATGTTTATGTATCCGAATAACGGCAATGTTTTTGCAATGTCTTATACTGAAAATCCTGTTGTCAATACATTTTTTCGTGTTGTAGTACAAGGAGCCTGACCTACAATTTGCCACTCATCAGAGCCACTGCTTCGCCGTATGCTATTTTTGCCCCTACTCTTTTTTCAACGGCTGCAAGAAGGCTTTCCTCCCGGGGTGTGAAAATGTCAGAGAACGGGATTAAGGTGCTTCATGCATATTTAATTTATTGACTATTGTCGCGTCTGAATGGCATACGGGTTTAAAAACTCTTGAGTTGAGATGTGGCGCCGAAAAATGAGCCGCGCTTTTCGAACGATAGAAGATACTTTCTCCGATTCGACGCAAAAAAGGGAGCGTATTGCAAACCGGTTAATTTTTGCGGTATTTATTGAATAATATTGCGTCGGTAAGATGTAACGCATAGATGATCAGGGATTATACAAAAACACCGAAAAGCAAGGTGAAAGCCGATCTACCGGCTGAAAGAAAGTTTTGTCATCAAGGAATGAACGCAAAAACGCGGCAAAAATTTTATACTATACAATATTAATTGAACAATGTCGAGTCTGAACGGTGTGCTGATTGAACAATTCAAATTATGGACTGCGCCGAAAGTAAAAGCTGCAGGCTTTCCTGGCGAGAATGCCGTCTCTTCGAGTCGCGCAGAGAAGGTCGCGAACGCAAATATACTCATTTAAGACGGCATATATAGAATATTATTGTGCCTGAACCGTGTAGGCTTACCCGATCTAAATCATCCGGCGATGTAGAGAGCAAAGTCATATTTACGCATGCGCGCGTGTAATCAACCAATATTGACAATTGTAAAGGAAAGATACATAGTTAACAATATTTATATGAAAAATTTCCGCATTAAGTTTACGTAAGAGTACATTAAATCGCTGCTAAACTAAAAGAAAATTAATTCACCGTTTCCGAACGGCGTGCAGCTTAGAGAATCTGAATTATACGATGTTGTCGATAGCAAAGAAAAGTCGAGTTTTCGCAGAATAAATAAATATTCTAATCGGTAAATACATAAATATTGCAAAGAGCAACTAAAAAGCAAGAGGAAACAGCCATGATATTTTTATTGGTTACGCGAAGGCTTCGCACAACAAAGAGACAAATGTGAATAATTAAAGGATGACAAAAAGGAGAATAAGTCAGAAGTTTCACGTGAAACATTAAGGGGTTTTGACTGTCTATGATGTTTTGTAGTCGGATAAATAGCGTTGATCAGGAAGTTCGACAAGAGAATGTATTATAATTATGACTACTTTCGTTGCTGGAGACGTCGCGGCTACGCCGAGAAAACCGCAATATTTCAACGATGTTTTATGCGGTACATAAGCTCGATTATAAGTGCGATTTAAAAAAAATCATATAGTATTTTATAAGGAGAGTGAAATAAAACATCTAAAATGCAAATCAACAGACGGTGACGAAAAATCTTTTCGGTAATTTAATACGAGGTGATTTTTACAGTTAAATATACGTACCTCTAATGGTTGATTTAAAACGCGTCGTGTTAAAAGACAGAAGAAACCTAAAGGTATCGCCGGGAAAAAGCTTTTTTAACAAAAATAACAGACTATCGGAACGATTCAAGGACAATATCAATGGTGACGGCTTTGAGCTGCTCCGGAAAATTTTTATATTGATAGCTTATTTAGTTTATGCATTAAAGCCCTACATGTTTGCCTCTTAAAGGAGCAAGAAGGTCACTTTTCGCCATTAAACGCTTTGCGCAAAGAGACGCATCAGCAAAACAGTCAACCTCCTGTGAGGTTTTTATAAAGATCCGATTTTAATAAGAGTGTGATTAAATAGATTTAAGAGCGAATCAACCGGATTACGAGCAGAGATATATCAAAATATAAAATTGTTATTTGTCTTTTTCGCAGAGAAATAAACTTGATGACAAATAGGAGGACAGTTAAATTCGTATGTTCTTTTATGCGTTGTTTCACGTGAAACGTCCGATATTTTGCGCTTGGCGATTTGGTGGTCTCGCGTAGATATAATCTCGACGGCGAACGGCTGCCTCAATAGAATCGGTTGCCTGTTTGCATACAGTTTCCCGTGAAACGTGCGAGAATTTGTGTCCAAATGTTATTCAACCGGTTTCTTCTTTGTCTTCGAATGTTTTTTAGGATATTTTTGGCGCATATCCTTTCGTCTTATTGCCGCGGCGCACAAACATAAATAAGAGAAAAAGTTTATATTCTAATAAATATCGTAGTTGCTATTTTAATTTTCAAAAAAGTGGAAGCACCGCTCCCTTAACCGTTCAATATTGCCGGTCGCTACATCAGGGTTTATAGCAATATATGAAGCAGACGAAAACAATTGAGTTATTAGGTGGTCGACAACGCCTTTGGCAAAACATAACATGCACCCCTTATTACAAACAGACGTATTGTAAAGTAAAAAAGACATTCCTTTCGAGCGGCGGAGCTACACATTACAAAAAATAAAAATACAAAAGCAAAAAATGAAGCCAGAGAACAGAAAATGCGAACGCAGCTGCAAGTTGTTTGAGGTTTTAATATATACATAGTGGTACGAAATCCGCTAGTTCCACGTGAAACGTATCCTGTTTAATTCTGTTTTTTATGGTATTAACATTGAGACGAGCAAGTTTCCACTTCTGTTTCCTTGCTTTTTATCGCTTTTTAGCCGCGGATACCTCTTGTTTTTATAACGTTTTTGACACCGCACAGGTTCATCTAGCTCGCTATATATGCTATACATCTTCCGGTTCGTTTCATAATCATTTCATTCCGTTTTTTCGTCTTTTGTCATATTTGGCGCCGGAAGACATATTGAATTCCGCTATATATAGCGTTAAGTTTTATCTGATAAAGAAATTTATTTTCGGTTCCTATCATTTATAACTTTAATTACTATGTATTTGACAAATATTTTATCTATGATGTTTGTGAGTTAATGTATTTGTTTTTTTAGAACATCGCGACAGCCTTAATATAGTAGTTTTTAATTGTTATCAAAACTATATACTTTATTCTTTTTATTCACATTTACTTTTTCGTCAATGAATTGCTGTTCTTTGCCAAGGTTTTCCGAACGACTATTTTATATAATTGTCAGGAGATCGCAGCATTGTTGCTTAACCTTACGCATATTATGCTCTGCGGTTATGCTTGGTGTTTATACGAACAACGTTTTTTTCGCTTCGTTATTATTAATTGTTTATGCTCGAGTGCGTGCCGTTTTTTCAAGACTTGCAGATATTTTTAATAATTATATTACATCAGTACAACATTTTTTGTTTCATTATGCTTTTGGCTATAAAGTTCGAAGCAGGGCTTTTTCTTAGTTAGATTTTGCATACTGCTTGTCATATTATTAATTTAAAATTAATTAGTAACGATTACTATTAGTGTTTTGGGATTTTTATGATACTTTCGCCTTATGTCTATCCTTTGCCTGATTTTAGCGGTCTTACTATATCTATATTTTAGGCTTAATAGCTTGTTTTGTTTTTTAAGTTCCCTATATTAACAGGATTATTCAATAGAAGATAAATTTCGCACCCTTTTGTATTTGGTTTTCTTCCTTTTGTGTTTGAATTTTCCCGATAATGAGTTTACACATTTCTCTTTTATATGCGCTGCGTTTAAGGGGCGTTTTATCCGATTATCGAGGCTTCATGGTTTGTTTTCTTTTTTTGACTTACGGATATTAAGCTTTGCTTCTTTCGAACTAGACATATATTGATTTAGGCTCTTCTCCGGTCTCCCTCTTGTCGGATTTATTGCTCGGTATTGCTTTCGGTTTTAATCGAATAGTCAATCTTAGGCTTTTTTCTTTATTTTGCATAATTTTTATGGTTGTCGGCTCATTTCGATTAATTTTTCGGTAAGGCATGCTTTCAGAGTGGTGCATTAAACTCAAAAAAGCCCCGGAAGGGCTTTTAAACAGGCGGAAAATCGCGTGTTTTGCACTCCAAAGGGTGCGACTTCAAGGCTCAATTTTTTTCACGACTTTTGCCGGTACTCCTAGGGCAACTGAGTTTTCCGGGATATCTCTGCTGACAACCGCGCCGGCGCCTATTACGGCGTTGTCGCCAATTGTAACGCCCGGGAGAACGATCACTCCCGCTCCGAGCCAGCAATTTTTCCCGATGCGGACAGGGGCGTTATATTGGTAGGCTTGTTCCCTGAGCGCCGCGTTCAACGGGTGCTGAGCAGTTGCCAGGACGACGTTGGGTCCGAACATCGTGTTGTCGCCGACGCTGATTTCGGTGTCGTCGACCAATGTCAAGCCGAAATTTGCATAGACGTTTTTACCGAAGCTCACGAATTTTCCGCCCCAATTTGCGTGTAGCGGGGGTTCGATATAACATCCTTCGCCGATCTTACGGAACATTTTCAGAAGGAGCTCCCTGCGTTTTTCTGCCTCTTTCGCACGAGTGGAGTTATAGTCGTACAGGAGCTCGAGGCATTCAGTCTGCTCTTTCATGAGCCGCTCGTCCCCGGGAAGGTAGAGCTCGCCGGAGTGCAATATTGCAAGTATATCTTCCATATTGTTCTCCTTTTTAATGATTTTAGGAATTGCATGATTCGACTTGGGAGTTGCGTTTTGTTTTGCACCGATATGAATCCTGCGTTTGGGTTCCCGAACACCGAATCACAGATACCGAAACACAAACAAAATCATTACCGAGCCTTTCCTCTTTTACCGACTTTCCGAACCTTTCCGATATCCGCATCGCCAAACCTTCCCCAAAGGGCGAATGCTTCACGGAGGTCGCCGACAAAAGGTGGATGAACGTATTCGAACCGAAACAAAGTTTTTTGTTCGGGCTACCGATATTTATGATTAGGGAACCTAAACACGACCATTATTGGTCATGCAGTCATCTACTTTAAAGGTGCTCGCGCTTCCGAGCCGTGTCCGGAATGCCTGATGTTTGCCGTGCGATAAACTCGCGGAAAGCGGGGTAGCGATAAAGAGCGCGCCGTTACACTTTGCCGTCGAGGTAAGTTCTTCTGAAATTAAAATTGAAGCCGCAGGCGCGGAAGCGTCCGTTCGGGGTGATGGTCAGGTAGTCCGAAAGCAGAAATTTAAAGGAGGCAAAGACGTGTACGCAGCCGGCAACCAGACTTTCGTCCTCGTTCGACATTTCCGTGGCGTATGCGCCGCAATGCGCCAGCAGCAATACGTCGCCGCCCGCTCTCAGCATGGAAGTAATGATTTTCGGTATGATCGTCATGACGGAGAAGGGCTCGTCCTCCGTCCATACGGGAATGAGGTTCAGAAGCGTTGCGTCCTTATCCATTATCAGGGCAAAGAGGCACTCTTTTTTGTCTGTTGCGTACTCGCGGTAAATAAGTCCGGCAGCCTGATTTGCACCGTGAACATAGAAGCTCGGGCAGAGCAGGCACTCCTCGGTAACTATTTCACGAAGCAGCGAAAGCGTTCTTGCCGCCAGTCGCGGCATGCCTTTAATCTTTATAAGCTCCTCGTACGGCGCGCCCAGGACATTACCGACGGAACCGAAAACGGCAAGAAGCTGTCTTGCGATGGGGACGGTGTCGCGGCGGGGAAGGAAGGGGTAGATAAAAAACTCCAATTGCTCATGCGGAGCAAGGATCTGAATGCCTGCTTTAGCGACTTTGGCTCTGACTCTTTGTCGTCTTCCCTCCGCCATTCCCCGATCCTCCGTTTTTAAAAGTCATCAAAACTATACCACAAAATCTCCCTTCCATCAATACCCCGGAAGACTTTCGACAATTTTTATTTGTAGGTTTACAATACATTTATGACAAAGTTGCACATATGGAGAAAAGACAAGAGGAATGGGTAACGGAAGAAGCA
>CALVTP010000013.1 GCA_944362765.1 uncultured Clostridia bacterium
TATCGGCGAAAGCCGAGGCGCTCAGATAGGCGTTTGCGGCGGAAAGGAAAGGTCGTTGTTGTTTAAAGACGGAAAACTCTTTAAAGAAGTAGACAATTCCGATGTGTTAGCCGAATTATTGCGTCTTACGGAGGAAAAACTTGGAAAATAATCCCTTCATGTATCTGGTCGACGAAGCGCTGTTCGACAACGAAAGAATTTTTAAATTTTCGGGTGCGCTCCTTCAAGGCGATTCCTTGACGGTGACCTTTTTGGTGCGCGCCGAAGATTATCATAAACTTACAGGAGACTTGAAGGAGAAACTCGAAAAAACGGTCAGGGAGCTGATACCGGACTCCTTTGAACTCCATATCGTCTACAAAAAGACCTTTACCGAGGAAAAGTATCTTATCTCGCTTATAAACGGATACTTTTACGACAAAAGCAGCATACTTTTTTCCAAGCTTTCGGAGGACAAGATCTCCTTTGAAATAGCGCCGAGTCTTGTAAAAATCAGAATAGGACTGCCGCCGGACGCTTTCGGCTATGCCGCCACAAACGAATTCGAAAAGGGGCTTGCCGAATATCTTGACGGGCTTATTATGGAGGAAACGGAAGTCGAACTTTACCGGGACGGCTCCGAAACCGACGTTCCCGTCGTCAAAGTACACAGAATAACGCGCGCGCAAGGGAGCACGCGCCTTGTCAACATAAAAGTCAAGATCCCGATTATCGGCAATATCTCAAAAAAACCGCAATATCTGGTCGACGCATTGAAGCGCGAGGCAGAGTCGGTCACCGTCTGCGGTACCGTGATAAAGCCGGAAACCTTGACCACTAAGGCGGGAAAGCCTTTCTTTAAGTTTTCTATAACCGACACTACCGGCTCATTGGAGTGCGTTTCGTTTACGCGCTTCGAAAAAAGGTTGAAGTCCCTTGAAAGTTACTTTATAGAAGGTCAGAATGTCGCCGTCGAAGGGAAAATGAGTATGAACGAGCGCTCCGCAAGAATGTCTCTTATTGTAAGGAACGCCGTTGTATGCGACATCGACTTTGATTCCATAGATACTTCCGTAAAGCCTCAGGCTATTCCGGAGGATTACATAAAAGTCCGTCCGAAAACATATACGGAATTGGAGCAGGCGGATATGTTTTCCGACAGTAAAAAGCTTCCCGATTCGTTGAGAGGGCGCTTTGTCGTCTTCGACCTCGAAACGACGGGATTGAATCGCTCGGAAGATAAAATCATCGAAATAGGAGCCGTTTTGGTAGTTGACGGGATCCTGAAAGAGACTTTTCAGACTTTCGTTAATCCCGGCATGCATATTCCCGAGGCTGCGTCGAAGGTCAACAATATCTACGACTCGGACGTACAGGGGGCTCCGAATATCGAAACGGCAATGAGTGATTTTTATCTTTTCACACGAGGCGCAACGCTTGTCGGGCATAACGCGGAGGACTATGATGCGATTTTCGTCAAGAGGATCGGCGGCGAGCTCGGCTTCAGATTCGATAACGAGATCATCGACACGCTGACTCTTTCAAGAAGGGTGCTTCCCACACTTCGCCGTTATAAACTCGACACCCTTTGCGAGCACTACGGCATTAATAACGAAAACGCTCACAGGGCGCTTGACGACGCCGTCGCCACAGCAAAAGTATTCATAATGTTGGAAAAGGAGAGCGACGGCAAATAGTTTTTCATGGTCGGCTTACTGTAAAGTTCACATTCGGTTGACTGAAAATTCGGTGAAATTTCTTTTGCATTTATTGACTTTATAACGCGCGCATAATAAAATTTTAGACAGGTAAAGTCTATGAGAAAAATTATGATTGCGCTTTTGGTTCTGGCTGCGCTTGTCCTGGCGGCGTCGGGCTGCAACCAAACCCGCGGCACAAAGTACATAATATCGTTCAACTCCAACGGCGGCTCCGAGGTGGACAATATTATTTTAAACGCAGGGGATCCGTTACCGGAACCCGTTGAACCCGTTCGGGAAGGCTATGTTTTCATAGGCTGGTTTTACGACATTGATTGCACGAGACCGGTTATGGTCGAAAGATTCCGTGCCACTTCCAATATGACTTTATTCGCGGGCTGGGAGTCCGTCGAAACTTATCCTCACTCAATTACGGTTGCAACAACCTTCGGCGGCTCGGTAACCGTCGTTTTCCCGGAAGAGGTTTCCGCGGCTTCGATGGGCACCGAGGTTAAATTGAACGTATTGCCGCTTTCGGGATACGAATGTGTTTCCGTCACGGCAGTCGGCGCCACTTCACAGATTACTGCGGAGGGCTCGGGAAGGGTCTATACCTTTATTATGCCCGCGGAGCCGGTTACTATCTATGCCGAATTCGATTATCAGTCCAATCCCGTCACTATTGCTTCCGCAGAGAACGGCACCGTCATTTTATCACAGGACTCGGCTCGGTTCGGCGACAATGTGGGCGTCTCGTTTATCCCCGATTACGGCTATCGTTCGATGGGGGGAGTGGTGACTTATTTTTCGGGCACCGCCCAACAGATACCTATTGTTGACGGCACTTTCGTCATGCCGAATACGGCTGTTTCGGTGCATGCGCTTTTCGAGCCGATAGATTATTCGGTTCAATACGACATTACCGCGGTTGAATCGGAGGGCGGCGAAGTGATACTCGGCACGACTTCGGCTGCCGCGGGAGAGTATGTATATTATTATATTGTGCCCGAAGAGGGTTATTTATTGAATTCCGTCAATCTTTCCTCGGGCGGCAGCAGCGAGCAAACATTCGGCGGTTTCTTTGTGATGCCGGAAGGAGACGTGGAAATTTCGGCTTCGTTTGTTCCCGACGATTTTGTAAATATCGACAGATTCGAATTGGAATTTCAGGACAGCAACGGAAAGGGAACGGTTTCCGTCGATTCCGACAAGACAAGCTTTTCAGCCGGCGAAAAAGTCGTGTTGGACGTCGTCCCCGCAGAAGGATATATCGCGCAAGGCGTGGTCGTCAACGGTACCTACTTTGAAAAAATTCGAGACGAGCTATACTTTTTCATGCCCGTGGGCAAAGCTTTCGTCAGCGTCGACTTCAGATTTTTAGGATACAAAATTACTTTCGACGCCGAAAACGCCTCCGTGGAAGTTCCTTCCCTTGCCTGCGAAGCCGATGTGGTTTCCTTTTCCGTTGTGCCCGAAAAAGGGTACGCTTATTCGGTAAAAGCCATCTCCGGCGACGAAGAACTCGAAGTCGTCGAAAAGGGGATTTACGAATATGCTTTCGATATGCCCGCTTCGGATGTCGAAATTATAGTCGAAGCCGTTTCTTCCGAAAAATATTCCATAAACGTATCAATGGAGGGCGATGAAGGCGGAAAAGTCGATGTTTCCGACTGTGCGATGTCCGGGGAAATCGTCGAAATTGAATTGTCGGCCGAGGACGGATATCGGATAAAGGAGTTTTCCGTTACGGCGAACGGCGCAGAGCTTAATCTCTATGACGGAGCATTCGTCATGCCTGAAGCCGAAGTCGCCGTTTCCGTCGAATTTAAGCCGGTATTTTACATCAACCATTTTGAAAATGAGCATCTTTCCGTTACTCCGTCCGAATATTTTGCGTTTGAAGGGGATAAGGTGGAGTTTTTTGTGGATACTCACGACGAAAAAATTGACCCTTATACCGTCAGCTTTTCCGTCCTGCGTTCCAACAGGGAGCCGCTGTTCGAGGAAGCTATACAATTCAGCCGCGAAGGCGTCTCATGCACTATGCCGGAGCCTTCAGTCCCCGGTGAAACCGTTTCCGTCATAAATCCCGTATACGACAATATTTCCGGCGCGGAAACTTTTAAACTTTCGCTCTCATCGACCGAAGGCGGCAATATCTTCTCGAATTATCGTTTCGGAGTCCGAGTGCCGAAGAATTCAGAGGTCGCGCTGACTATTTCGCCTGATGAAGGCTACGTTCTGAAATCTTTGAATTTCAGAAATCTTCTTACCGGGGAGATTCTTACTCCCTCCGTCCTTTTCCGCATGCCTCAATTTGATCTGGAAATAGTTGCCGAATTCGAAAGGCAAAGTTCAGACAATCCCACCACCCCGGAAGAACTTTTCAAGCAGAGAAAGCAGGAGTTTCTCGCTGCGGGTTTTGAGATTTCGCTTGCCCACAGCGCGACGGAACTTTCAGGAGAATGGCAGGGGTATACGCTTTCGGGATATCTGAACGGTGCTATAACCGTAAAAAGCGAGGACGCATTCGATTTTTACTTCCTTTATGTCGATTCGTTGATCGCTGTCGCCCCCGTCTCTCAAACGGCAGGGAAATTGCTTGAAAAGGCTTTCCCGGACTCAGAGCTTGATTGCTTCATCTATTTTAATACCATTGTTTTCGCTTTGGACGGCGACGCCGAAGCCGCGTACAAAATGCTGAGATACGGTGTGTTATCCGACGAAAACTTTATTTATTACCGCATGGGGGACGGCAGCCTTGGCGTGTTGTCATACATCGGCGACTCTCAATTCGTCGCTGTTCCCGATTTTGTCGACAATTCCAAGGTCACATACATTAACCGCTATGCTTTCTCTCATAAAAATTTCATCCGCACGATTTCGCTGGGCGCGGTAGAGACCGTCGGCGACTTTGCCTTCGAAGGGGTGACGGATGTCGCTTATTTCGACATCGGCTTCGCTCACGAGCTCGGAACAGGGGCGTTTAAAGGAACGCACGTCACCGGTTTTTCCGTCGCTTCCACCACCAACGGGTATTTCATGGTCGATGAATACGGTGTTTTATACCGCATAATTGCTCCCGGCGTTCACTCTTTGGAGGCTTATCCCGCCGAATCCTCAATGACGGCGTATACTTTGAAGGTGGGCACGCAAAGTATTGGCGATTACGCCTTCTACGGTGCACAAAACCTGGAAACCGTCAGATATATGCTTTCTTTGAATAAAATCGGGAAGGGCGCATTCCAAAATGCGTCAGCTCTTGAACGCATTATCCATTCTCAGGATTCCTTGGGCGTGAACGATAAAAAAGCCGATTTTTCGGGCTCTGTCTGCAATGTTCAAAAAGTCGGAGACAACGCCTTTGAGGGGACTTTAATTGAAAAATTTCTTTTTGAAACGGTGACAGAACTCGGTTCCGACGTCATTTGCTTCGACGGAAGCAGAAATATTTCAGTGACGCTGAACGATTCCGCACTTATCGTCTGCGACGGTTCGCCCGTCAATATTACCGCAACCGATTCTGACTGCACGCTTGAAATTGACGGCGGTATTCTGACGGACGAATATCTTTCGGAACCTGCTTTTAATGCTCTGTCGGACTACTTTAAGCGGGAAGAATAAATTTTATATCGTTTAATCGATTTTTTAATAAAAGGCTCCCGGCTGAACGCGAGCCTATTATTATAACGCCTTTTTACCGCCACCGAATCATATAAGCCTGTTTGATTTCATACGATATACAGGGAAGACCGTCCGGGCAATTTTCGTCCGAATTTCGGATTTTTCGCTAAATTTCGCCGGCGGTCCGATTGTATTATGGAGGTACAGGAAATTGATTCCCATCGTAATTAAAAAACGCACTTTGATAGCGGTTATCGTAATTATTGCCATACTCGTTGCCGTTGTTGCGGGGGTTTCGGTCAAAGTAAGCGACGAAGTCGCCGCAAAAAATCGACTGCTTCCCGTCTATTCGGTTGAGACCGACGGCAAAGTGGCTTTGACTTTCGACGCTGCATGGGGCGCCGATCAGACGCGGAAAATCATGGATGAAGTCGAAAAATACGGCTACAAGTGCACCTTTTTCCTGACAGGCTTCTGGATAAAGGAAAACGAAGAACTCGTAAAAGAGATTGCCGAAAGAGGTCACCTCATAGGGAATCACTCGGAAAATCACAAGCACCTTTCCGAGGTTTCCGATCTGAATGCCGAAACAGATTCGGTTTCAGCCGAAATCGAAAGGCTGACAGGACAAAAACCGGCGTATTTCAGAGCGCCGTACGGCGAGTACGACAACGCGCTTATTACGGCGGTCGAAAGCAAGGGGATGCAGTGCGTGCAGTGGAGCGTCGATTCTCTCGACTGGAAAGGCATATCCGCCGGGGAAATTGCCGACAGGGTTTCGGGAAAACTCAATTCCGGCGATATCGTCCTTATGCACAACGCTTCCGCTCATATCGTCGAAGCGCTTCCGCTGATACTCTTATCGATACAAAACAAGGGGCTTCAAGCGGTAAGACTGGACGAAATGATATATAAGGACGGTTACTCAATAAACTCCGAAGGGAGACAAATACTTAATCGCTAGAAAAAATTTAAGGAGTCAAGGATGAACGAATCGATAGCGAAAAACTACATTTCACACAATCATGCAGTCAGAATAAGCGGCGTCATCGCCGACGACATCCGCTTTTCTCACACCGCCTACGGGGAAAATTTCTATGAAACGAGACTCGGCGTAAAGAGGATGTCGGAGCAGGTGGACTTTGTCCCCGTTACGCTTTCCGAACAACTGCTGGACGCGTGCGGAGAGCTGAAAAAGGGGGACGAGGCAGAGATATCGGGTCAGTTCAGAAGCGTCAATAAGTTAATAGACGGGCGCTCTAAGCTGGTGCTTTCGGTATTTGCAAAAGAAATTTCATTAAATCCCGCCGAATTGAACGTCAACGAAATAGAGCTGGTAGGCTACGTTTGTAAACCCACCGTCTATAGAATAACGCCGTTTAAAAGAGAGATTGCCGATATTTTGATAGCGGTAAACCGTGCGTACCATAAATCCGACTATATACCGTGCATAACGTGGGGAAGAAACGCAAAATTCGCTCAAACCCTCGAAGTAGGCGACAAGATCTACGCTTACGGGCGGATACAGTCAAGAGAGTATAAAAAACGCTTCGAAGACGGAAGCGAAGAGACGAGAACTGCCTATGAAGTCAGCATCACGGGGCTCGGGTATGCCGATTACGGCGTCGAAGGAGGAAATTTGTTGGAAGGCTCCTGAAAGCTTCCTGTGAACTTGAAATATTCAACGGGAAGCGCTATAATTCAGGTATGGAAAAATTACTTCAAAACCTGAACGACTTCCTCGGTAAAGTCGAAGAAACCAAGAAGCGCTACGGCATCGCCCGCGACATACAGATAGTTGCGGCGGGAAAGTTCCGTTCGCCCGAGGAACTTAAAACCCTCTATTCCACCGGACGAATATCCGCAATCGGCGAAAACAGAGTGCAGGAGTTCAGATTGAACTATACGCCCGAGCTCATGTGGGATATCATAGGTCAGCTTCAGACCAATAAGGTGAAATATGTCGTAGGGAAGGTGAGACTCATACAATCCTTGGACAGAATTCCTCTTGCCGAAGAAATCGAACGAATAGCGGGAATGAGAGGAGTGCGTCAGGAGTGCCTTATAGAAATAAATTCCGGCTCCGAGATAAGTAAAGGCGGTATCGAGGCAAACGAGATAACAGGATTTGTCGAAGAGCTTAAAAATTATCCGCATATAAGGCTTCGCGGCGTTATGGCTGTGGCTCCGCGCGGCTTACCCGAAGATAAACTCGAAGATTGTTTCAACAGGGCGAGGGAGGCTTTCGAATCGATAGATTTTATAGACGGCTTCGATATATTATCTATGGGAATGAGCGAAGATTTCCGAATCGCCTTAAAATGCGGTTCAAACATGTTAAGACCGGGAAGAATATTGTTCGACGGAGAGTCAAGTATTATAAAATATTGATTAAATTAGAATAGTCATGAGTTTAGTGAAGTCATTGAAAACGGGAGCGGTTCCCGAGAAAAAGTCAAAAAAGTTGCCTCTTTCCGAGTATGACCGCTTTGCTATCTCCACAAGGCGGGTTTTAAAGAAAAACGAACCCGAATTTCTGAGCGCACCGCTAAGTTCTTCCGACGCCGAACGGGCGATAGAGCTTTTCCGCTCCGGTAAGTCGCTTATAATATCTCTTTCCGGACTCGGTAAAATTGACCACGCGAGGTTTTTGGATGTCATGAGCGGCGCCGTGGGAGCGCTTGGCGGGGCGGTGGTTTCTTTGAAAGAAGATCTCTATCTTTTTCTCGTAAGAAATGCCGATGTGGTCTGTCTTACCGATTGACTTCTTTATTGTGTTTTTATCGACTTTATTCATCAAAAAACCTACCTTTTTAATAATTATCGATTCTTCGGGAATATGCGATCTTTAACCTTTGACTATTCCGGCGATTGCATTATTTAATTATTCCGTATTACAATGCTTTCGCGCTTGATATCCTTCGGAAGAGTGTAGTATAATGGAATCATGAAAAATAAA
The DNA here is from genome assembly GCA_944362765.1 of uncultured Clostridia bacterium. Lineage (GTDB taxonomy): Bacteria > Bacillota > Clostridia > Christensenellales > DTU072 > Stercoripulliclostridium_A. The sequence goes on from CALVTP010000013.1 coordinate 8,263, forward strand.
TTGCTCGGTAAATTTATTTATAAATCGCCGAAAATTACCGTTTTAGTGTTGTTGACGGAAATTTTTTTCATCGGCGTTTATCTTGCGATAGATTTACTTACCAAACACTTTGTCTATATGCCTATCGCCGCGGGTGCCGACGATATCGTTATATGGGAAGGAGTATTGCGGCTGGTAGCCGTCGAGAATACCGGCGCCTCTTTCGGGATTTTTTCGGACGCGACAAAGGCTCTGACGATAATTTCGGTAGTCGTCGTAGTCGTTCTGTTCGTTCTGATGCTCATTACGGTGAAGGAGCGTAACGGCTGGCTCAGGGCGGCGCTGATACTGATGATTGCGGGCGGTATCGGAAATCTTGTCGACAGGTTTGTCTTCGGGTACGTAAGGGATTGGATCTACTTCGAACTCATCGATTTTGCCGTGTTTAATCTTGCCGATTCCGGATTGACGGTGGGGTGCGTTCTGTTGATAATTTACGTTATTTTTTGCTATCGTCCCGGAGATTCCAAGAAAAAATCCCTTCAAAAAGATTCTTCTTCGGAGCAAAGATAAATGGCGCTTCATACCTGTATTTTCAAAGTTCCCGAGGAACGCAACGGCTCCAGGATAGACGTGTTTTTATCGGAAGCGCTCGGCGAATGCACCCGTTCGAGAGTTCGGCTTTCGGTTATTGCGGGAGCCGTTCGCTGTGACGGCGAAACGATATTGAAGTGCGGTTATCATGTCAAGTCCGGCTCTCTGTTGGAGATAGACATCCGCGACGCCGAGCCGCTGACGGCTGAAGCCGAAGATATACCGCTGAATATCGTCTATCAGGACAAGGACATGGCGGTTATCAACAAACCCGCAGGGATGGTGACTCATCCGGCTCCGGGCTCCGAAAAAGGCACTCTCGTCAACGCGCTTCTGTTCCATCTGAAAGATCTTTCCGGCATAAACGGCGTACTGCGCCCCGGCATCGTTCACCGCCTCGATAAGAACACTTCGGGGCTTATCATGGTAGCAAAAAACGATACGGCACACCTCGATTTATCGCGACAAATTGCCGAAAAAAGCGCAAAACGCTATTATATCGCACTGGTTGACGGCAACCTGAAAGAGGACGGCGGAGTTATCGAAGCTCCTCTTGGCAGAAATCCTTCCGACAGAAAAAAGATGGCTGTCGTGGAGGGCGGCGACGCGGCGAAGACGATGTATAAAGTAGTGGAGCGTTTCGGAAAGTATACCTTGGTGGCTTTCGAACTCTTTACCGGGAGGACGCACCAGATAAGGGTTCATTCGAGGTATATTCACCACCCGATTGTGGGAGATTCGACTTACGGCGGCTCCGACGAGTTCGGAGTGGGAAGGCAGCTGCTGCATGCGTACAGACTTACCGTGACGCTGCCTTCGACGGGAGAAAGGAAGAGTTTCTACTCTCCGATTCCGGAAGATTTCAGAGATGTTTTGAAAAAGATCCGCGCCCGAACTTTTTCCTGAACCGGACAATAAAAGAAAAGATTTGATTCTACGGGCGTTTTTGCGATAAATCGCTTGCGTTATAGTATTTTATGTGATAATATTATTATGCTTTATAGTAGAAATACTAAAGAGTGGCGGAAAATGCCACTCTTTGTTAGGTAGAGAGGTAAAATGCTGTACTCCGAAACGGTGAAGGAACGCGCCGAACAATTGATTGGCGAAGTCATCATGCCGATGGGCTATGAGCTTGTCGAGGTCACCTATACCACCGGAAAAGAAAACGTGCTGACCGCTTTCATTTATAAAAAAGGCGGGGTGACGTTGGACGACTGCGTGGCGGTAAACGACGCTTTGGAAGCTCCGCTGGAACTCAACGACATTACCGACGGCAGGGCGTATACTTTGAATATTTCCTCCCCGGGGCTGGACAGACCGGTCGTGACGGAGAAGGACTTCCTGCGCTCTCATGGAGAAATTTTGGAGGCGGTTCTCTTAAAACCTATCGGAAAACAGAAAAAAGTGGTCGGTGCGCTGGTGTCCTGGAACGATGATGAAGTCGTTTTAGCGGGCGACGACGGCGAACAGACGGTGGAGCGGGTCAATATAAAAGTGCTCCGTCCCTTTGTAGACCTGAAGAGCGCCGGCAGAATCAAATTCGACGAAAAACAATAAAAACGCTTGAAAAAGCGGACAACTAAATAAAAATACAACTTAATAGGAGAACACAACAATGCAAAATCGCGAGCTGTTCATGGCATTAGACCAGATCGAGAACGAGTACAAAATCGATAAGAATCAACTTATCGCCTCTTTGGAAGCGGGACTTGCTTCGGCTTTCAAGAAGGAATCGGGAGAAAGCCGCTCGGTGGCGGTCAGAATGAACCCCGAAAACTATACGATAGAGTTTTTTGCCTATCAAACCGTCGTAGAAGGAGAACCCGAGGACGATAACCAGCTTTCTTTGGAAGAAGCAAGGGATATCAAACCCGACGCCAAGGTCGGCGATCTTGTCGGAGAAGTCGTCTCTCCCGACGACCTGTCGAGAATCGCGGCGCAGACCGCAAAGCAGGTCATTACTCAACGCCTCAACGACGCCAAACGTGAACAGGCTATGAGCGAAATGAACGAAAAAGAAGGCGAACTGATGCAGGCGGTCGTAAGACGTGTCGAACCGAACGGCACCGTTTCCGTTGAAATCGTCGGCACGCAGATGGAAGGCGTGCTGCCTTCGGGCGAGCAGGTACGCGGCGAACAGCTCCACGTAGGTGACAAAATCAAAGTGTATATCAAAAAAATCAGAACCGATTCGAGAGGCACTTCCCGCGTCATGGTGTCGCGTTCCGCGGCGGGCTTTGTCAGAAAGCTGTTCGAAATCGAGGTGCCCGAAGTGCGTTCGGGACTGGTCAAAATCAAGAGTATCGTTCGCGAAGCGGGTCAAAGAACCAAACTCGCCGTCTATTCGGACGATCCCAACATCGACTCCATCGGCTCCTGCATAGGTCCGAAAGGGAGCAGGGTGAACGCCATCATCAACGAGCTCAACGGTGAAAAGGTCGACGTCATACTTTATTCGTCGAACGCTTCGGAATTTATCGTCCGCGCGCTCTCTCCCGCGAAAGTATTGATGGTGCAGCTGAACGAGACCGAGCAGACCGCCCGCGTCGTCGTCCCCGACGACAAATTGTCGCTGGCTATCGGAAGAGGGGGGCTTAACGCAAAACTCGCCGCCCGTCTGACCGGCTATAAAATCGACGTCAAACCTTATACGGAGGTTATCGCAGCTCTTTCGGACGACGAGGACGCCGAATCGACATCGGAAGAGCCCGACGCCGAATAATGCATACACCCGTAAGAATGTGCGCCGCTTGCAGAAAGCGGCTTCCGAAAGAAGAACTTATCCGCATTGTCTTCACGGACGAAGGCGTGCTGATAGATCCGCTCGGTAAACTTCCGGGAAGAGGCGCATATTTATGTAAGGATGTAAAATGTATCGATAAGTGCGCAAAGAAAGGCGCGCTTGTCCGCAGCTTAAAAAGGGATATACCGGCAGAGTTTTATGAAACGCTCAGAACTTACGCAAGCGGAGAGAAACAAGCTTAAAGGCTATTTGGGGTTCGCTTTACGTAAGCGCGCTTATGTCTTCGGAGTGGACGACGTCCTGAACGAAGATAAAGTCGGGGTGGTTGTTTCGGATAAAGAGCTTTCGGAAAACTCCAAAAGCAAACTCCGGAACAAACTCCGCGACACCGAAGCGTTCGAACTCGATAACGTCGGCGAACTCGTTGGAAACTCACGGGTAAAAGTCGTCGGCGTCACGGACGGATCCCTTTCCGAGGCTATAATCAACACGCTAACGAAACAACTGAAATAGAGGATGGATATGCCCCAAACAACAGGAAACGAACCAAATTCCGGCATCAAGAACTTACCTGCTTTTATCGAAGCGAAGCGCGGCGACATTGCTAAGTCTGTCGCTTTTCAGCGTGCCGCAATAGAAAAAGCCAAGGCTAAACTGGAAGCCCGCAAGGCGGAGCTGGTAAAACTGCTCGAAGAAGAGGAATTAAGACTCCGTAAGGTCGAAAAGGAGTCCTCCGCGACAGTCGCCGAACCCGAAACCGTGGAAGCTCATATAGCGGAGGAACCCGTAGCGGAAACAAAGTCCGCTTCCGAACCCGAAGAGACGTCTCTTCCCGCGGTTGAAGAAAGTGCGCCCGCCGAAGAGGTTTCAGCGGAAACGGAGCTTCCCGAAAAAGAGGTGAAGGTTCCTTCAAAGGACGCTTCCTCGGTTAAGGAGGAGCCAAAAAAACAACCGGCTTCGGGTGAGAAAACCGATAAGGAGAAAACCGACGTCTCCAAGCAGCGCCTCGCGGCACAATCCGCCGCAGAGTCGATGATAATCTCAAAGCCCAAAAAACCGGTTATAAAGCCTGTCATCAAAACATACATTCCTCCGATAGAGGAACCGCGCGGCTCGCGCTACTCCCGCGACAGAAACGGTAAAGGCACCGTCAAAGGGAAAGCCGAAACTTCCGCCGATATTTTAAGACGGGTCTCCGCGCTCGAAAAGATGACTTCCGCCCAGACTCAGCCCGGTAAGGACAAAAAGAAGGGCGTCGTCGAACGCAACGACGAAAAGGTCAAAACCAACAGAAAAGCCATGACCAAAAAAGGCTACGCCGATGACGGAGCCGTCGTCGAATACGACGAAATGGGCGAAATCAAAAAGATCCGCACCAGAAGAACGGGCGCTCAAAAGAAGGAGTTTTCGCTTTCCCAGGAAGCGCAGGTCATAGATCACGCCGTTTTTACGCGCGAGCAGTTCACAGTCAAGGAGCTTGCCGAAAAAATCGGTAAGACGGGCTCCGAGATCATCAAACGTCTCTTCCAATTGGATATCATGAAGACGATAAACGACAATATCGACTTCGAGACGGCGGAACTTGTGGCAGCCGACTTTGGCGTTTCAATCGAGCTTCAAAAAGAGGAAACCAGCGAAGAAAAACTCATTTCCTACTTCGAAAACGAGTCGGAGGACGATCCCTCCCTTATGAAGCCGCGCCCGCCGATCGTCACCATCATGGGTCACGTCGACCACGGCAAGACTTCCATACTCGACTATATCAAAAAATCCAATGTCGCGGCAGGTGAAGCGGGCGGTATAACGCAGCACATCTCGGCGTACACCACCGAAGTGCGCGGCAAACAGATTTGCTTCCTCGACACCCCCGGGCACGCGGCGTTTACCGCGATGCGCGCCAGAGGAGCAGACGTCACCGACATCGTTGTCATCGTCGTAGCCGCCGACGACGGCGTCATGCCGCAGACGATAGAGGTCATAAACCACTGTAAGGCGGCGGGCGTCAAAATGGTGGTTGCCATCAACAAAATCGACAAGACCGGCGCCGATCCCGACAGGGTTTTAAGCGAGCTTGCCGCACAGGAAATCGTTCCCGAGGAATGGGGCGGCGACGTTCCGTGCGTCAGAGTCAGTGCCAAGACCGGCGAAAATATCGATCTCCTTCTCGAAAACATCATGCTCGTTGCGGAAATGATGGATCTGAAAGCCAATCCCGACAGAAAGGCAAGAGGTACCGTTATCGAAGCCCGGCTCGACAAAGGTAAGGGTCCCATCGCCGTTGTGTTGGTGCAGAACGGCACCCTGAAAGTGGGCGATCACATCGTTGCGGGCACCGTTATCGGTAAGGTTCGCGCAATGCAGGACGAAAAGGGCAAGCTGGTCAAAAAAGCGCTTCCCTCAACCGCGGTTGCCATTCTGGGGCTTGACGACGTTCCCGAATCGGGCGATCAGCTTCTCGCGGTCGACGATGAGAAACTGTTGAAATCCGTCGTCGCAGACCGTATCGCAAAGGAAAAAGAAAAGAAGCTTCAAAGCGGACGAATTACGTTGGACGACGTCTTCCGCGGCATCGAAGAAGGGAAATTAAAAGACCTCAACATCATCATAAAAGCCGACGTCCAGGGCTCAGTGGAGGCGTTGAAGCAAAGTCTTTTAGAGCTTTCAACGGACGAAGTTCGCGTCAGGATTCCGCACGCGATGGTGGGAGCCATAAACGAATCCGACGTCGTCCTTGCTGATTCGATAAACGCAGTTATTATCGGTTTCAACGTCCGTCCGATAGCGGGAGCAAAAGCGCTTGCCGAGTCCAAAAACGTTGAAATACGTCTCTACCGCGTCATATACGACGCTATCGACGAAGTGACCAACGCTATAAAAGGACTTTCCGCTCCGAAGTACAAAGAAGAGTACCTCGGCAAAGCCGAAGTCAGAGTCATCTACAAAATCAGCGGCGTCGGTACGATTGCCGGCTGTATGGTTCTGGACGGAAAAATCGTCAAAAACGCAAAAGTGCGCTTAATCAGAGACAATATTGTTGTGGCAGATACGGCAATCGATTCCTTGAAACGCATGAAGGACAACGTCAAAGAAGTGGTACAAGGCTATGAATGCGGTATCGGCTTATTGAACTGCTCCGACATCAAGGAAGGGGACATCATTGAATCCTTCGAGGTCGTCGAGGATCGCTCGTAACGGTTGGAAACATGAAGATAGAACGCGTCAATTCCGAATTGAGAAAGCTTTTGTCGGAAGTCATCTCCGAGGAAATTAAGGATCCCCGCGTCTCCGAATGCGATATGCTGAGCATCATGGACGTCGACACCTCCTCCGATCTCGGTGTGGCGTTGGTGTTCGTTTCGGTCATGGGCGGAGACCCCGAAGCGGTAATCGAAGGGCTGAACGCAGCCAAAGGATACATCAGAAACGCGCTGTTCAAACGAATGAAGGTGCGCACGGTGCCTGAATTAAAGTTTGTGTTGGATACCAGTGTCGATTACGGCTTCAAAATAGACAAGATCCTTCAAAAGCTCAAAAAAGACGAGGAGAGCATGTAAATGTACGAAGCTTTGTCCGCAGCAATCCATTCTGCCGATAAAGTGGCGATTTTTACCCACGTCCGACCCGACGGCGACGCCATAGGAAGTGCGCTTGCCACCAAACGCTACCTTGAAAATCTCGGAAAACGCGCCGATATTTTCGTCGAAAACGAGGCTGAACTCAGAAAACAGTTCGCCATTCTTCCCGGTTTTTCGGAGATAGGAAAGTGTCGCTTCCGCCGCTACGATTTGGGAATAGCGCTGGACACCGCAACCCCCGCAAGGCTCGGCATGAAGTGTCAGGGACTCTACTTCGGGCGCTCGGCGGAACACGCCGTCATCGATCATCACTACTCCTCCGAGGACTTCGGCGAAATTATAGTAAGGGAGCCCGGTGCCGCTGCCACCGCAGAAATTCTCTACTGCATTTTTACGGAGCATGACGCTGCGGCTATCGATCGCGACGTAGCGAGCGCGCTGTTTGCGGGGATAGTGACCGATTCCGGCGCGCTGAGCTTTTCAAATACCACAGAAAGGACGTTAAATATTGCTTCAAAACTTGCCGCATACGGCGTAGACCGCTATTCTATCATACAAAAGCTGATCAAGGAAGAACGCCGCGAAGTGTTCGCATTAAAATTGAGAGTGCTTTCGCGCGCCGAGTTTTTGGCAGACGGCAAGTGCGGTCTGATAGTCTTTAAAAGGAGCGATTTCGAGGCAACCGGCACCACGGATCTCGACACGGAAGGACTCATCAACAATATTGTCAACATCGAGGACGTAAAGCTTGCCGTCGCAGCCTCGGAGAGAGAAGATATGAACTCATATCAGGTCTCCGTCCGCGCCAAAGACGGTATAAACGCCGCCGCTTTTGCCGAAAAGTTCGGTGGTGGCGGGCATGTTTGTGCCAGCGGCTTGCGGCTTTTGAAGGGCGGAGAAGAAGGGCTTAATGAGCTTCGGGACGCCGTCGTTGATTTTTTGAAAGAGTCGCGGTAATTCTTTCGGGGATAGCTCAGAGATGTTTTCGGCTTTTTTAAATCTCAATAAATCGAAGGGGATGACAAGCGCCAAAGCGGTGGCGAAACTCAAACATATTCTCCTTCAAAAAGGCTATAAAATCAATAAGATAGGGCACTTCGGCACCCTTGATCCGGACGGAGAAGGCGTGCTTCCGATAGCGATCGGCAGGGCGACCCGACTTTTCGACATCGCCCCCGACAAGGAAAAAATTTATTATACCGAGTTCGTCTTCGGTAAAACGACGGACACTTTGGACGAGGGCGGCACAGTCACAGAAACTTGCGGAAAGTCGACTACGGAAGAGGAAATTTCCGCCGCTATTCCTTCGCTTACCGGGAAAATCCGACAGCTCCCGCCTCTTTACTCCGCCAAGTCGGTGGACGGAAGACGGGCTTACGAACTCGCGCGAGCCGGAGAAAAATTCGAACTGAAAGAAAAAGAAGTCGAGATTTATTCGATAGACTTCCTCGGAAAGGCAGGTGACGCCTTCGCTTTCCGCGTCCGTTGCAGCGCCGGAACATATATAAGAAGCCTTGCGCGCGACATGGCGGCTGAGGTCGGCACACTAGGTTACATGCGATATATCCGCCGTGAAAAAAGCGGCTTTTTCAGGTTGGAAACCGCAAAAACGCTTGAAGAGTTTTCCTCTTTAAAGAATTTGGACGGAGAGTTCGTCGATATGGACGATGTGTTGTCGGGGCTCCCGGAATATTCGCTAAACGACAATCGGGAGGGGGCAAGGCTGATATTGAACGGTGTGCCTCTGAAACTTGCGGGTTTGCCGGACGGACTCTTCCGCTTCAAGATCGACGGAAAACTTCAAGGCGTTGCCGAAAAAGACGGGGACGGCGCATTTAAATGGGCGGTGAGGCTTATATGACGGACATTTTTTTACGCTCCGTGACTCAGGAGTATGCTTCCCGCATCCGATTAAAAGAAAGGAAACGCGTCATCGCGCTGGGGCTTTTCGACTCGGTGCATCGCGGGCACCGCTCGATAATCGACTACACCTTCAGGACTGCCGAAAGACTTCGCATGACTCCTGCCATTCTTACTTTCGACAACGACTTTTTCGGCGCGCTGGGAAGGAGAGATAAACTTATTTATACCCTTCACGAGCGCGTCAAAATTCTTGAGGATCTGGGCTTTTCCCGCGAAAATATCCTGGTACAGCCCTCTGACCCCGCATTTTTGGGTATGAACGGCGAAGAGTTCGTGCGCTATCTTCTGAGATTGAACGCCGGCGCCGTCGTCTCGGGCGCCGATTATCGCTTCGGACGGGGCGGCAGGTGGGGCGCCGCCGAACTGTGCCGGCTTACAAAGGAGTACGGAATAGCTCCTTTCGTATGCCCGCTCGTAAAAGAATGGGAGAGGAAAATCTCCTCCACCGATATCAGAGAGTACCTCGGGATCGGTGAGGTAAAGCTTGCGGCGCATTTTCTGGGAAGATATTTTTCGGTAACGGGCGATGTGATACACGACAGAGGAGTAGGCAAAAGTTTCGGACTCCCGACAGCCAACATTCGGGTGGATTCAAGGAAATTGCTTCCCGCAGACGGAGTTTACGACACGAGGGCGCTCATTGACGGAAAAGCTCTTCCCGCCGTTACGAATATCGGTTCCCGACCCACCTTTAACGAAGGGAAACCTGCTTTCGAAACGCATATCATAGATTTTTATGACGATATCTACGAAAAGGAATTGACGGTTGTTTTCATTGAACGGATCCGCGGAATATTCAGATTCGATTCCAAAGAGGAGCTAAAAAACCAGATTCTTTCCGATATAGAAACCGTCAGAAGAAACCTGAAATAACCAAAGAATAATATATAAAGGAACTGTATTATGATAAAATTCGGTGTAGCCGGAAATTCAAAAAGCTTTTTCGACGAAGGCGGTGAAACCACCGCGGAAGCTGCGGCATGGTGCGCCGCGAGGGGCATAGACATCTTCGAATACTCCTTCGGAAGAGGAGTTACGATGAATGAGTCAACCGCAAAAAAAATCGGCGAAGCTTTCAGGCAAAGCGGCGTAGAGCTGACAGTTCACGCGCCGTATTTCATCAACTTTTCCAATCCCGATCCCGAGATGATTCAAAAATCGATAGGGTACGTACTTTCTTCGTGCAAGAAAGCGGCTGACTTCGGGGGAGACAGAGTCGTCGTTCACCCCGCAACTCAAGGAAAATTGAGCCGGGAAGGAGCAATGAAGTTGTTACTGGAGAATGTCGTTAAGCTGCATGACGCATTGGAAGAAAAGGGGTACGGCTCCACAAAAATCTGTTTTGAAACGATGGGTAAAACGGCGCAGATGGGTTCTTTGGACGAAATCATATCCGTCGTCAATTTATTCGACCAATATTATCCCTGTATTGACTTCGGTCACATCAATGCAAGGGAGCAGGGTATTCTAAATAATCCTGAAAATTATAATACTCTCATACAAAAAATGCTTGATTTCATGCCTGAAAACAAAGTTTTTAATATGCATGTGCATTTCAGCAAAATCCAATACGGAGCCAAAGGGGAGATCAGACATCTGACTTTTGCGGACGAGATCTACGGACCCGACTACCGCCCGCTTATGGAAATTTTCCGTAAATACGGTATGACGCCTTATGTCGTATGTGAGTCCGACGGCACCCAGGCAGAAGACGCAATGGAGATGAAGAGGTATTTTCTTTCGCTGGGTTAAACGGGATTTTTCCGTTTAACGTTTTTATTCGACTAATCCGCTTCCCGAGCCCGGACAAAACTTTATTTTTACTCTTTTATGTTTCCGTCCCCGGGTTCGACCGTCAAGGCAGCAACGTCACGGCAGCAGATCGAAGATATTGTCGTCGGAAATCCCGGTTATATACGAGTCCGGGACTCTTCCTAAAATTACGTCTTCGCTCAAAACGAAGTCCATAGAAACGGTGACGTCTTCGGCGTCCAGCGGCACAAGCATTCTGACTACGCCGCTGACGCGCATAATCAGCCGGTGAATCGTTTGATTTATCCCTTCCGAATAATAATAGGAACCTATGGAGACGTTGACTATACCGACAGGGGCGATATTTATCGAAACGGGATGACCTTTGTCCGCAAGTACGGAAAGCCCCGTGAACGCGCCCGTCGGGATTTCGACGTCATGATCGGTTATTTTATCCATTTCCTTCTGAAGCGCTTCGCGGGCGTATATAGTAAGAGAATTAATGGCGGGCGTGTTGGCTCTTATCAGGGTGATTTCGCCTTCGGTATTCTTTTCGTAGCTGAAAAAGTCGCCGTAAAAGGAAGAAAAATCTCTTATTTTTGCATTTGCCGCAATAAAAGCCGAGACCGTCAGCGCCTGGATGTTGGCTTCGGCGAGCTCCTTTACGAGCGGCTTTGCCACCGAATCGAAATAACCGACGACAGCGGCAACCAAACAGACCGCTACGATAAGCGCTATGACGATTTTAAGTTTTTTCAACTTTTTCGGCGCTGCCGACATAATTCAGTATATGATAAAATTTTATTACGCGTGCAAATAATTGCAAAAAAAATTCCCGGGTTGTATAATCATTATAATTTCATTCAGGAGAAAGGTATGTCAAACGACAAGCTAAAACAACTTTTTGAGGAGCGCGTCCGCGCGATAGAGGAATCGCCCCTTTCCGACGACGTCAAAGACCTTCTTATCGGAAGGTCGATGAAGGTCATAAAGGAGCTGGGCGAACTCAAGGAAAAGACAGACCGGCGTGATGTCGACGATTTCAGGGTAAGGCACTTCGGTAAATCGGGCGATATCACCGAATTTACCAAACTGATAGCCAAGGCGCCGCCCGAATTCAAGCGCACGATGGGCGCCATCGTCAACGGCATCCGAACCTTTTTCGAAGGCATGTTCATCGATGTCGAAAAGGAATTTTCAGAGCGCGAACACGCCAGAAAGATAAAGGAAGAATCGCTGGATGTCACACTCTCGCGTCCCACATTAAAAGAGGAAATCGGGGCGTTGAATCCTATTTCCATAGTCAAAAACGACATAGTTTCTATCTTTGCCGGAATGGGTTTCAGCGTCGTGGACGGACCGGAGATCGAATACACCAAGTACAATTTCGAACTATTGAACATACCGGAAGATCACCCCGCAAGGGATCCCGGGGATTCATTCTATATAAATACGGAAATTCTTCTCAGAACGCAGACCTCCTGTGTTCAGGCAAGGACGATGCTTACCGATAAACCGCCGATAAGAGTTGTCTGCCCCGGGAAGGTCTACCGCCCGGACGAAGACGCCACGCACAGCCCTATGTTCCACCAGATAGAGGGATTAGTGGTCGACGAACACGTCACGCTGAAAGATTTGAAAGCGGTTCTGGAACAGTTTGCGAAAAAGTTCTTTTCGGAAAGCACCCGCGTGAGGTTCCGTCCCTCCTTTTTCCCGTTCACCGAACCCAGCGTCGAAGTAGACCTGAGCTGCGCCATGTGCGGCGGCAAAGGCTGCAGACTCTGTAAAGGTACCGGGTGGCTGGAACTTCTGGGTGCGGGCGTCGTCAATCCCGCCGTCTTCGACATGTGCGGAATCGACTCCTCAAAATACTCCGGCTTTGCCTTCGGTGTCGGTCTGGAACGTGCCGCTATGGTAAAATACGGCATTCCCGACATGCGCTTATTGTTCGACAACGACAGGCGCATTTTAAGTCAGTTCAAATAGGAGGGAGTTAAAAATATGTTGGTTCCTGTAAAATGGCTGAACGATTTTGTAGACACTACGGGGATTTCTCCCGAGGAACTTGCCGACAAATTGGTTTCCGCGGGCTTCGAGGTCGAGGAAATAATCGATTTAAGTAAAGACGTTACGGGCGTATTAACCGCTGAAATTACTGCCGTCGAAAAGCATCCGAATGCCGATAAGCTTATAGTGTGTTCCGTTACCGCAGACGGCGAATATACCGTCGTCACCAACAATTCATGGCTGAAACCCGGCGACATCGTGCCTTTTGCAAAGGACGGCGCCAGGCTTCACAGCGGTACCGTCATTCATAAAGGAGAACTGCGCGGCGTGCTTTCCGACGGTATGTTCACGGGAGGAAAGGAATTGAACCTTTCCGAAGCCGACGTCAATGGTGCGGGCGAAGACAAAGTTTTAGTGCTGCCGAAAGGTACTCCGATAGGCGTTGACTATCATAAGGCGCTGGGGCTTGACGACATCGTCCTGGACGTGGGAATTACCGCAAACCGCATCGATGCAAACGGAATTTTAGGAATCGCCCGCGAAGTCGCCGCGGTCACCGGGCGCGAACTGAAACTTCCTAAGGACTATATTGAACTTCCCGAGGGGGATGAGATAAACGGTAAGCTTGAAATCGTCAACGAAGCGCCCGATCTTTGTTTCAGATACTTTGCGGCGATGGTCACGGACGTCAAAATCGTCGAATCTCCGACATTTATAAAGCGCAGGCTGAAAGCGGCAGGACTCCGTCCGATAAACAACATCGTCGATATCACAAACTACATCCTTTTGGAAGTAGGGCAGCCGATGCACGCTTTCGATTTAAAGACGATAAAAGGAGGAAAGATAATCGTCCGCCGCGCCAAGGAAAACGAGAAAATCATCGCTTTGGACGGTAAAGAATACACTTTGTCCCCCGAAAATCTCGCCATTTGTAACGCCGTTGAACCGATGGCTATCGCGGGGGTTATGGGCGGAGCAGGCTACTCCATCTTCGACGACACCACCGAAGTGGTATTCGAATCGGCGGGCTTCAAGCGCGACTCCGTCAGGCGCACTTCCAGAAGTCTCGGTCTCTCTTCCGACTCTTCGCAGCGCTTTTCGAAGGGTATCGACCGCTATTCGCAGATGATGGGCTTGAAAAAGGCTGTTGGTATGGTCGTCGAAAACGGTTGGGGAAAACTCGTCGGCGGCACAATCGACTGCTATCCCGAGCCTGTCACGGAAAAGAAGATAACATTTACCGCTGCGGATATCGAAAATATTTTGGGAATCGCCGTTCCCGAAAAGGACATTCTCAGAATTCTTAATTCACTTTCGATTCCGACGACTTCCGAAAACGGAAGGATGAGTTCGTCTGTGCCCGGCTTCCGCGAAGACATTGAAGGAGTCAACGACATTGCCGAGGAAGTCATCCGTATGTACGGATACGACTCCTTCCCGCAGGAATCTAAGATGTACGGCGCGCTTATCCCGGGGATAGTCACCAAGGAACAGCAGAACGCCAAAAAGATCGCTTCTTTCATGGTCGGTTCCGGCGCATTCGAGACACTGACATATTCTTTCATCACGCCGAAAGCCTTCGATATGCTGGGGCTTGAAGAAGATGCCGACGAAAGAAGAGCTATAAAACTGACAAATCCTCTCGGAGAAGACTATTCCGTCATGCGCACTTCGATGGCGCACAGCATGCTGAAAGCGCTCGCGACAAACGTCATCAGAAGAAACAAAGCGGCAAGACTGTTTGAAATCGCCAAAGTCTTTATACCTAAATCGCTCCCCGTTACCGAGCTTCCCGAGGAAAGGCAGATTCTGGCATTTGCCGCATTCGGACCCACAGAGGACTTCTACTCCGTAAAAGCCGTATTGGAATCGCTGTTCGACTACCTGAGAATAGAAGTCGACTTCGAGGCGGGAGCTCCCTCGCACATGCACCCCACGCGCACCGCATATATCTACGCAGAGGGCAAAAGAATAGGGTATGTCGGCGAGGTTTCGGACACAGCCGCAGCCGCTTACGGCATAGACAAGCGTGCCTACCTTGCCGAAGTCGACGCCGATTATCTGGAAAAGAACGCCTCGGAATATTCGGGATTCAAAGTAATTTCAAAATATCCCGCAATCGAAAGGGATTTAGCGCTCGTCACCGACGAAGATATCGAAGCCAAGAAAATCATTCAGGCGATAAAGGAGGCGGCGGGCTCCGAACTTTTGACGGATATCTCCATTTTTGACGTATTCCAGGGCGCGAATCTCAAATTGATCGGCAAAAAATCGGTCGCCGTCAGGTTGACATTCAGGAGCAACGAACGCACGCTGGTGGACGACGAAGTTGTCAGACTCATCGACTCCATATTGGAAAAACTGCAAAATTCACTCGGGATAAAGTTGAGATAATGCTGGAAAAAACACTGAAAGCATTGGAATTTTCCAAGATTTTATCGGAAGTCGCTTCACGGGCGTCTTCCGTTCCCGCGCGGGAAGAAATCATGGAACTAAGACCCTTCCAAAACCCCGATTATATCCGTGAGTTGCTGGAAGAGGTGGCGGAGGCGGATAAAATTGCTTTTGAATACTCCGCCAATCTTTCCTTTGCCTTCGACGATATTTCCGCCGTTCTCGACAAAGCCGAAGTCATGAGCGTATTGACAATGGGGGAGCTGTTGAGGGTGGCAAGGATGCTGCGGGTAGCGTACTCCGTAAAAAGCACCATCGCCAAAGTGCCCGACGATTCGCTTACCAGACTCAAAAAAATCGCCGCTTCCGTCTATACCGACAAGGAACTTGAAGAAAGTATCGAACAAGCCATCATCTCCGATACGGAAATGCATGACAGAGCCTCGGAAGAGCTTCGCGCCATACGACTCCGTATCCGGAAGACCGGCGAACAGATAAAAACCAAACTCTATACCTACATCACTTCACCTTCTTACGCTAAGTATCTTCAGGACAACATCGTCACCGTGCGCGGGGACAGATACGTCATTCCGGTGAAAGCGGAGTGGCGTTCGGCAATCCCGGGACTGGTACACGACCAGAGCGCAAGCGGTCAGACCGTCTATATCGAACCCATGGCGGTCGTTGAACTGAATAACACCTTAAAGACGCATCTTATCGAAGAGCAAACGGAAATTGAAAGAATTTTACGCTCGTTTACGCTGAAAGTATCCGTCGCCGCTTCGGACATACGCGATTCGTTCGCAAAAATCGTAAAGCTTGACACCGTCTTTGCGAAAGCTTATTATGCCAACGCCGTAAAAGCGGTCAAACCGGTCATAAACACCGACGGAGTCGTCGATATTTCCCGCGGCAGACATCCGCTTATCGACCCGAAAAAGGTTGTTCCGACAGACATAAACCTGGGAAAGGACTTCGACCTCTTGTTCATTACCGGACCGAATACGGGCGGCAAGACGGTGGCGCTGAAGCTTGTGGGGCTGATTACGGCAATGGCGATGTCGGGAATGTTCGTTCCCGCCCGCGAAGCTGTTCTGAACGTCTTCGACGAGGTCTATTGCGATATAGGTGATGAACAGAGTATCGAACAAAGTCTGTCGACTTTTTCGTCACATATTGCAAATATCGCCTCTTTTATAAACAATCTTTCAAATAATTCTTTAGTGCTTTTGGACGAACTCGGCGCGGGCACCGATCCCACCGAGGGAGCTGCCTTGGCGATGAGCATTTCGCAATTTATAAAGGATTGCGGCGCAAAAGCCGTCATCACCACCCACTACAACGAACTTAAAGAATATGCCGTCGTGACCCCGCGAGCCGAGAACGCTTCGATGGACTTCGACCCGCTGACCTATTCGCCGACATATCGGCTGATTGTAGGGACGCCCGGCGTTTCCAACGCGCTTTTAATAGCAGGAAAATTAGGGCTTCCCGCAAAGATCGTCGAGAGAGCAAAAGAGGGGATTTCCGAAGGAAAACTCGACTTTGAAAACGTTATTAGTTCGATGGAAGAGGCGCGCCACAACGCGATGGTAAACGAGGAGCGCTCTAAGGAAGCCCTCGAAAAAGCCGAAAAGATGTTGAAAGACGCCGAACGCGAGCGCGACAGGCTGTACATTCAGCGCGAAAAACTCAACGAAAACGTCAGAAAGGAGACTAAACGCCTTGTCGAAGAGGCGATGGCGGAAGCCAACGAAATAATTTCTTCGATGAGAGCGCTTCTGGACGAACCTACCGAGGCAGATCTTTTCAAAGCGCGGAAACTCAGGAAATCTCTCGAAAAATACATCGTGAACGAAGAAAACGAATTTACCGGATTCGGCGAGGAGGCGGAAGGGGAACTTCGGGAAGGCGATCCCGTCCTCGTAAAACCGCTGAAAGCCGAGGGAGTTGTCGTAAATATCGATTATCGTAAAAACTCCGCAACGGTGGCGCTGGGGAAAATGAACTCGGTTTTCAAACTCGACGCCCTTCAAAAATTAAAAAAACGCAAGAAAAGCGAGGTAACCGTCGTGCATTCGCCGAGGAAACTCGACAACGAGTCTTTTTCGCCGGAACTCAATCTCATCGGGAAAACGGCTATTGAGGCACGAACGGAGTTGCAGCAATACCTGGACAAAGCTCTCCTTAAAGGCGTCAATGAGTTGAGGATCATACACGGCTACGGCACAGGAAAATTGCGCGATACCGTCAGAAAATATCTGAAAGATTGCTCTTTCGTCGAGTCCTACCGCGACGGCGTTTACGGAGAGGGCGAAAGAGGTGTTACGATAGTGAGGCTGAAATGATTTATTTCGATAACGCCGCTACCACAAAAGTGGTAAAAGAAGCTTTGGAGGTGGCAAACCTTTATTTTACGGAGAGATTTTTCAATCCTTCCGCCCTCTACCATGGCGGATTAGAGGTAAAAAACGACCTCAACGCTGCTAGACGCGTCATTTTGTCGGGATTGGGTGCCGAGGGGAAGGTTTATTTTACCTCGGGCGGCACCGAAGCCGACAATCTGGCTTTTTTCGGCAGCAAAAAGAAGAAAAACTCCACCGTCATTATCTCGGCGGGCGAGCACGCCGCCGTCTATCAATCGGCTCAGGTATTGAAAGACAGGGGATTTGAGGTAAAAACAGCTCCGGTCGACGGCGCGGGGAGAGTCATTGAAGAGGAGTTTGAAAAAATGCTGGGCGAGGACGTTTCCTTTGTCTCCGTCATGCATGTTTCCAATGAATCCGGTGCCGTAAACGACATCAACAAACTTGCGTTTCTCACAAAACGCGCCAATCCGAAGGCGATTTTCCACTCCGACGGCGTACAGGCGGGCGGCAAAATCGGAGTTCGTTTAAGTAAGAATATCGATCTTTATTCACTTTCTGCCCACAAAATAGGCGCCCCGAAAGGTACAGGCGCACTTTTTGCGGCTAAAAATATTCACCTTTCTCCCGTAGTAGTGGGCGGTGGTCAGGAAGAAGGAGTTCGCTCTTCCACCGAAAATACCGCCGGTATAATGGCATTTGCCAAAGCCTTTACACTGACGCAGAACTCTTTAAAAGAAAGTTTGGCGTCGGTCACCGAAATCCGCGACTTTTTGTTTGAGAAGCTTTCTTCGTTCGACGATATCAAACTCATTTCGGACGCCGCGTGCAGCCCTTATATTCTGGCGTTTGCCTCGGGAAGTCTGAGAGGAGAAGTCCTTCAACACGCCCTTGAAAGAAGGGATATCATCGTAGGAACGGGCTCTGCCTGTTCCTCCAACAAAGCGACGCGACGGGTACCGGAGGCGCTGGGGCTATCGGGAAAGTACCTTGAAGGGGTCGTGCGTCTGAGTTTTTCACGCTTTAATTCAATGGAAGAAGCCAAAATTTTTATTCAGACTTTTACCGAAGTTTATAAGGAGTTAAAAAACTATGTCGGTTGAATATAATTGCATTCTCATTCGTTTCGGCGAGATTTTTTTGAAAGGGAACAACAGAAAGTACTTCGAAGACTTGCTGATAAATAACATAAAAGCGGCACTTAAACCGCTTAAATATACATTTTTAAGGTCGCAGGGGAGATATTTCGTTGAGGATTTCGAAAACGCCGACGAAGTAACGGAGCGGCTGAAAAAGGTTTTCGGTCTTCACTCCGTTTCACCTGCACTGAAGGTCAAAACCGACAAGGAAACACTTTTCGAAGCTGCCGTCAAAATGTCTCCGATGAGCGGGAAATTCCGCGTCACCGTCAAGCGTGCCGACAAACGTCTGCCGTTTACTTCCGCCGAGATGGCGGGTAATATCGGCGGGGCGCTTCTCAGGGCGTCGGGCGGGAGATTGAAAGTTGATCTCTTCGATTACGACTTCGATCTCAACGTCGATATCCGAGATAACGGCTATTCCTACCTGTTTTATGACAAGATTCCTTGCGCCGGTGGGCTCCCGGTAGGGTGCTCCGGAAGCGGAATGCTGCTGCTTTCGGGAGGCATAGACTCTCCCGTTGCGGGCTGGCTGATGGCAAAGCGCGGAGTGCGTCTTCACGCCGTACACTTCCACTCCTTCCCTTATACCGGCGAACCCGCGCTTCAAAAAGTTAAGGATCTTGCCGAAAAACTTTCACACTACACAGGGCAAGTGAATCTCCACGTCGTACCGTTTACCGAAATTCAATACGCAATCCACGAAAAGTGTCCCGCGTCATTCATGATTACGATAATGAGGCGCTTTATGATGCGTATTGCCGAAAAAATAGCAAGGAAAAAGGAGTGCGGAGCTCTGATCACCGGCGAAAGCCTCGGACAGGTCGCCAGTCAGACCATGCAGAGTATGAATGTAACCAATTCCGTCGTCGGACTGCCCGTCTTCCGCCCCGTCGTCGCCTTCGACAAGGAAGAGATAATAGACATCGCGCAAAAAATCGACACCTTTGAGATTTCCATTCGTCCGTACGAGGACTGCTGCACGGTGTTTCTCCCCAAAAATCCCGTCATTCGCCCGAGGATCTCAGAGGCGGAGGAATACGAGCGCGCCCTCGACATAGACTCACTTATCGAAAAAGCCGTCGAAAACACCGAAGAGATCGTTATAACTCCCGATTCCAGAATATGATCTGATTTCGGCTCGGGTTTCGGGAGCCTGTAAAATGTCCGCGGCTTTTCGGATAAAGGATAAACGATAAATTGCCTTATTGCTTGGCATTTTTTCCGAAGAACGAATGGAATTTCCGATGACGGGAATTGCCGGCGGAATTGAAAATAAAAGCTATTTTCGGGTTGCTTTCGGCGACAAGAACGCCGTCCGAGGTATACGCCGATAGTGTATAGCCGATAACTCCGAAGCCGTATTCGGGCACTGCCAGCTCGACAAAATTTTGTCGGGGTGCCGCTCTGTAAAGTTCTGTGCCTTGTAAATCCCTGACCGAAATATAAAATCTGTCGTCTGCGGTAAACGAAACTATCAATTCTCCGTCGCCCCGCTTTAAAGAAAAATCTGTCGGAAGCGCGTTGTCGAAGTAGTCCGAATTCGCGGGAAGGTTT
Organism: uncultured Clostridia bacterium; assembly: GCA_944362765.1. Taxonomy (GTDB): domain Bacteria; phylum Bacillota; class Clostridia; order Christensenellales; family DTU072; genus Stercoripulliclostridium_A. The sequence goes on from CALVTP010000013.1 coordinate 28,295, forward strand.
TGCTCCGAAAAAACGGCGCTTTTTCTGTATTCGAAAGGGGTGCTTTCTCCGGCAAGCTTCAAAACGTGCTCGGTTTTATATAAATATTCATCGATATCGGCATATATAATGCCGTCAGGGGCGGAAAACGAGCTTTCCGACGCCGGAAGATTTTCAAAGATCTTTGCCGTCAGCATAGTAGGAAGCCCGCCGCCCGTAACCTCGACATTGAGTGCGCCGAAATAATGAGTTATGACGGAATAATCCGGAGTATACGCTGCGCACCAGGCGTCCGAATTACCTTTTTCCGTACCGGTTGTACCTGTCTTTGCGGCTATCGGATGAAGTTTCGAAAGTTTCTTTGCTGTGCCGGATTTTGCAGTGTTTTCCAACATATAAGTCATTAAATAAGCCGATTCCTCCGAGACTATACGTCTCGCCTCAGGCTTGTGGCTATACAGGAGCTTGCCGTCCTTTTCGATGGATTTAATAAAAGTGGGTTCCGTATACAGCCCGCCGCGGGCAAGCGCCGAATACGCGCCCAGCAGTTCAAGATAGGTCACTCCTTCCGTCATTCCTCCTAAAACCGCAGGAAGGGCGTCCTTAACATGAAATTTTAAACCGAATCTTTCCGCAAAAGCCTTGGCTTCTTCCACTCCCGTTTCGTGACAAAGTTTAACGGCGGGAATGTTTTGAGAACTCATGACGGCGTCGTTGAGACTGCTCCAACCGCTGTAATAATTACGATAATTGTCGGGAGAATAGCCGTCAAAATCGGTTTTTTCATCCAAAATAGGCGAGTAGGGGGAATATCCGCGCTCCAAAGCGGGAAGATAACTTAAAAACGGTTTTAAAGTGGAGCCGGGAGAACGGCGAAACTCCGTCGGGGAGTAGCTTACGTCTGAGTCGTAAGCTAAAATTCCCCCCGTTAAATTGTCGCATATTATGACCGATGAAGATCCGTTTACTTTAAGATTTTTTATCTTTCTTGCAGCACTGACCGGTTTTTGAACGTCGTCCGCAAAGTAGGTGGTTACCGTGTAGCCGCCCGTCAGCAGCGCTTTTTCGGAAATTCCCAGCAATTTTGCCGCTTCCTCGGCGGCGCTTTCCGCGTATTTTAAAAGATATGAGGAACTTTCGGCGCGCGGAGAAGGTTCCGTATAACCTTCCTTTAAAGCAAGTTCGTACTCGTTTTCGTCGATATAGCCTTGCTCATTCATCAATTTCAACACCAAATCTCTTCTTTTCAGCGCGTTTTCCGGAGAATTCAACGGGGAATTTTTCTTGGGATTTTTTACGATTCCGGCTAAAATAGCAGCTTCCGAGAGCGTCACCTCTGAAGGTTTTTTACCGAACAACCGCTCCGTAGCCGCTCTTATACCGTACAGTGAATGACCGAAATAAATGGTATTTAAATACATTTCCATTATTTCGTCCTTTGAATAGCGTTTTTCTATCTGTTTTGCGAGTTTTGCCTCCTTTAATTTTCTGACAATAGACTTTTCGTTGGACAAAATCGCGTTTTTGGCAAGCTGCTGAGTGATAGTCGAGCCGCCTTCCTTCAAATAACCCGCTTTTATATTATTTACAAGCGCTCCCGCTATCCTTTTATAATCGAGTCCGTGATGTACGTAAAAGCGTTTGTCTTCAAGCGCAACGAAAGCGTGGACGATGTAGGGGGAGATTTCCTCGATGGGAACGGTTATTTTGTACTCCGCGGGAAGCTTAAGCTCTTCTCCGGTCACCGAATAAAAAGAAGAGGCTCTTGCCGAAACGAAAAGCTCGTTTTTTCCTAAATTTATATCTTTTGTAATAATAAATATACCTATTATGCCTCCGAGTATTATGAAAACTAAGCTAATTAATAATACTATCGCTATTATTTTTACAACTTTTTTGGCACGCATATTCATTAATATATTGTGTTACGTGAAAACGGAAATATGCTTGCTTTCATATCCGATAAGTTATATACTAATATAGTATGAATTATTATTATATAGAAACGTTCGGTTGTCAGATGAACGTGCATGAATCCGAAAAAATCGCAGGCATTCTGGAAGAAAAGGGTCTGACCAGGGTTTCGGAAGCGTCGCTTTCGGATGTTGTCGTATTCAATACCTGCTGCATCAGGGACACCGCCGAAAAGAAGATAGAAGGTAATATCGGGGAATTAAAGGCGTTAAAACGCGCCCGCCCCGACATGATTATAGTCATATCCGGCTGCATGACCCAGCAGAGCGGTCGCGCCGAAGCTTTAAAAAAACGCTTTCCGTTTATCGATATCATTTTAGGAACAAACAATCAATACGAGCTATGGGATAAGATAGAACGGCTTATTTCCGGAAAAAAGAAGCTTATTTCGATAGACGACGCCGAAAAACCTCCGATATCGGAGGATGTTCCGATATGCAGGACCTCTTTCCCGAACGCGTGGATAAACATAATGTACGGTTGCAATAATTTTTGCACTTATTGCATAGTTCCTTATGTGCGCGGACGCGAGAGAAGCCGCGATCCCGAACTCATTTTAAAGGAAATCACCGCCGCTACGGACTCCGGGTACAAGGAAATTACCCTGCTCGGACAGAATGTCGACTCTTACGGCTCCGACCTTGCTTCCGGCATGAACTTTTATAAACTACTCGAAAGGATTGCCGGAATCGAGAAAAAATTCAGGGTAAGATTTATGACGTCGCACCCTAAGGATCTTTCCGAAGATGTCATAAAACTTATCGCCGAGCACAAAAACTTCTGCAAAAACATCCATCTTCCCGTGCAATCGGGCTCGGACTCCGTCCTGAGGCGGATGAACAGAAAATATACCAAAAAAAGGTACCTGGAGCTGATTGACTGCATCAGAAAATACATGCCCGAAGCGGGCATCACCACCGATATAATGGTAGGATTTCCCAGCGAAAGCGACGAGGACTTCCGCGAAACCGTCGATTTAGTCGAAAGGGTGCGCTTTCAAAACGCTTTCACTTTCGTCTACTCTCCGAGGAAAGGGACTCCCGCTGCTGCTATGGAACAGCTTCCGCCCGAAGTCAAAAAAGCACGCATTACCGAATTGGTAGCCCGTCAGAACGCCATAAGCGACGAGATAAGCCGCGATTACCTCGCTCGTGAGTACGAAATATTGGTCGAAGACGAACTTGACGGGGTTGTCGCCGGGAGGACTGATTCGGGAAGACTGGTAAGATTTCCTGGTGAAAAATCTGATATCGGTAAATTCATAAACGTTTTGGTTACCAAAAACAAGGCTTCGTCGCTTTACGGAGAGAGGGTATGAAGGCAAAGGCAAGCGAAAAAATTTCGCCGATGATGGCGCATTATCTAAAAGTCAAGGAGCAATATCCCGACACTGTTCTGATGTATCGGCTGGGGGACTTTTACGAGATGTTTTTCGATGACGCCGTCGAAGTAAGTAAACTTCTCGATCTCACCTTAACCGGCAGAGACTGCGGCTTGAAGGAACGCGCGCCGATGTGCGGAGTTCCGTATCATGCCGTAGACAATTACATAGCGCGTCTTGTAAAAGCCGGGAAGAAAGTGGCTGTCTGCGAGCAGCTTACCGCCCCGGGCGATCAGAAAGGCATGGTCAGGCGCGATGTCGTAAGGGTATTGACTGCGGGCACGGTGACGGGAGATCAGATGGTGGAAGCCGACGACTTCAATTATCTATGCTCCTATGTGGTATCCGGCGACAAAGAAGGGCTTGCGTGGTTGGATCTCACCACCGGGGTGTGTAATGTCTTTAAATCGCGTAAAATCGGTGCAGTCGAAAAAATGCTGACGCTTACCCCGAAAGAGATAATAACTAACGAAAAAGGCAGGGAGACTCTGCTTCGGAGCGAGGCGTACGAAAGCGGCAAACTCCCCAAACCCGGCGTTCATTACGAGTATGCTTTTGCCGAAAACAACGCCGAAGAGACGATAAAAAAGTTTTATAATGTCTACAATATCGCTGCATTGGGGCTGGAACGCGGAGTTTCGCTGATGGCTCTCGGCGGACTTTTGGATTATGTATCCGCCACTCAGAAATTACATCTCGACCACATCGAAACCCCTAAGGTTTCGGACGATTCCGAGGAGATGTTTATCGACTTCAACACCGTCAGGAATCTCGAACTCGTCGAAACGCTGTTCGATCGCTCCAAGAACGGAAGTCTTTTGGGAGTACTGGACAAAACATGCACCAATATGGGCGCCCGCGCCTTAAAAAATGCGGTTTTACATCCTTTTTTAAAGGCGGAAGATATCGAAAAACGGCTGGACGCCATCGAGGAGTTTATCGATCAGCCTAACGATGCCGCCGCCGTCAGGGAAATATTGAAAGACATCCGCGACATCGAGAGAATGCGCAATAAGATAGCCTACAATACTATTAATCCGCGGGAGTGCCGCTCCATATTGTACTCGTTGGAAGCAGTCTCTGCGCTTAAAAATGCGTTAAAGCCGTTCAGATCGGCAAAGCTTTCTTCAATCGGAGAGGTTCTGGACCCGTTGGTATCGATGACTTCGATGCTGACGAGGATGCTTTCGGACGATCCTCCCGTCTCCGTCTCCGACGGCGGAGTGATAAGAGAGGGGTTTTCCGAAGAGCTCGACAAGCTTCGCTCAGCCAAAAGCTCGGCGAAGAGCTGGCTTCATGAATACGAAAAGAAAGAGCGCGAAGCGACGGGGATAAGACAGCTTAAAGTGGGCTATAACAGGGTGTTCGGTTATTTTATCGAGGTCAGTAAAGGAAATCTTTCGCTGGTTCCCGCGCGATACCTTCGGAAGCAGACATTGACGACCGGGGAGCGCTACATCACCGAAGAATTAAAAGAGATGGAAGAAATCATTCTCGGAGCCGACGAAAAGGCGCTCACGATAGAACAGGAACTCTTCGACAAGTTGAAAGAAAAATTGAAGGAAGCGCTCGTTCCTCTTCAAATAAACGCCTACGCCACCGCCGAATGCGACCTCATTCAAAGCCTTGCGATGACGGCAATTCAAAACGGCTATTGCCGTCCGAAAATCGATAAAGGCGGCGATATCGTCATAAAAAACGGACGTCATCCCGTCGTCGAATCGATAAAGAGGCATTCCGAATATATACCTAACGATGTTGTAATGGATTCCGGCTCCCGCATCCTGGTGATAACGGGACCGAATATGGCGGGAAAATCCACTTACATGAGACAGACCGCTTTGATAGTGCTTTTGGCACATATAGGATCCTTCGTCCCCGCGGAGTCGGCAAAAATCGGTTTGGTCGACAGAATTTTTACAAGAGTCGGCGCAGGGGACAATCTCGCCTCCGGGCAGTCCACCTTCATGGTAGAGATGACGGAGATGGCAAATATCCTGAATAACGCCACTTCCGAAAGTCTTATTGTTCTGGACGAGGTCGGTAGAGGAACATCTACGATAGACGGGCTTTCGATAGCTTGGGCGATAGTAGAATATCTTTCCATGAAACTGAAAGCCAAAACGCTGTTTGCCACTCATTATCACGAGCTGGCGGAGCTGGAAAACACTCTTCCCGCTCTCAAAAACTACCACGTTCTGGTAAAGGAAAGCGGCGGTACCGTCACCTTCCTTTATAAAATAGCGCGCGGCGGCGCCAATAAGTCATTCGGCATAGAAGTAGCCGAGCTGGCAGGCGTCAAAAAAGAGATTATACGGAGAGCATTTTCGGTCATGCAAGCCATAGAGGATTCGGCGGGCGAAGGACTGAAAAAGCGCGTCTCCGAACTGCCGAGCGAATCCGCCGTACCCAGTAACGAACAAATAGCTTTGTTTGACGAGGATTCCCGCCTCGGGAAGGTCGAAGCCGTACTCAGGGACGTCGACGTCGATTCGATTACTCCCGTGCAATCGCTGACGATACTTTCGGAGCTTGTTTCCATCGTCAGACCAAAAAAGAAAAGGGCGTCAAAACGCTGAAAACATATAGGTGTATTCATGAAAATCAACATTTTATCGGGTGAAACTTTCAACAGGATATCGGCGGGCGAAGTTGTGGAAAATCCTGCCGCCGTGGTTAAAGAGCTCGTCGAAAACGCTATTGACGCAGGTGCTACGCATATAGAAGTCCGCCTCGAAAACGGCGGCATCAACTCGATAGAGGTTTCCGACAACGGCTGCGGAATAGAGCGCGAAGAGCTTCCGAAGGCGCTTCTACCGCACGCGACCAGCAAAATAGCGAGCGCCGAGGATCTGGAAACCATTTCGACTTTGGGATTCAGAGGCGAGGCACTGGCTTCAATATCGGCGGTATGCGAGGTGGAAATTCTGACAAAAACCACCGAAGAAGCGGTAGGCTCCAAACTCATTTCGAAAAACGGCAAAGTGGAAATCGTCGACGCCGCCGTTAACGGCGGCACCACCGTGAAAGCCTCCAAACTCTTTTTCAACACTCCTGCTCGTTATAAGTTTTTAAGCTCCAAGACGGTGGAGGAAAACAGGATTACACGCCGGATGATGGCGTTGATTCTGGCTAACCCCGATATCTCGTTTCGCTATTTCACGGACGGCAATATGGTATATTCTTCCTCCGGGAGAGGGCTTCGCCATGCCATAAAAGCGGTATTTCCACCGTTTATATACGATAAGTTAATAGAACTTGACGAGTACGTTGTGCACGACAAAAATATCACCGTATCGGGCTTCATCGCCAATCCCTCGGTTTACAAAAATAACCGCTCGCAGCAGATTTTCGTGTTGAACGGCAGGGTAATCACCGACCAGGCTCTCTCCAACACCGTTCTGAATGCCTACGCCGACAGATTGATGACCAGAAGCTTTCCCGTGTTCGTGTTGAATATCGTCATGCCTTTCGAAGATGTCGATATCAACGTACATCCCACTAAGAACGAAGTACGCTTTTCGGAGCCGAAAAAGATTTGCTCCGCCGTATTTAATGCCGTGAATTCCGCTCTTAACGGTTACGACGCAAGAACCAGCGCCGAACTTTTCGACCGACACGGTTCCCGCGGTCCATTCGCCCCGACAGATAAAGACGAGGACGAAAATTTCCGCGGAGAACACGCTCTTATCGCAAACAATTTAAGATACACGCAAACGGGAGTCGTCTGTCTTGACGATGTAAAGGACATAGTGCTCCCTCGTGACAGGAACCGCAATGAGGACGACGATATCGAAGCTCCTTCAAGAAAAGGAGAGGAGTCCTCTCCGGTTTCTCTTACCGCGCGCGACGTACTTGAAAAAGTCGGGAATTCCTTGGATTCTTCCTCGTCGACCGGTGACGCCGCAGTGTCTCCCGACTCCGTATCGCACGAAGCGGCAGCCGCTCGGGAAATGGCGGATTGTCAGGGTGCTGCGGATAACGCGTCCGATAACAGGATCTTCGACCTCGGAGAAAGTTCTTACAGGGTAGTGGGGCAATTGTTTGACACTTATCTGGTCGTCGAGACCCCGGGAAAGGCGGTTTTTATCGATCAGCATGCCATGCACGAACGCATACTTTTCGATTCGTACATGAGAGAGCTGAACGAAGAAGTGGTCGCCAGACAATCTCTTCTTGTGCCGTTCCTCTTCGAAGCCGACGCAGCCGACATAGAACGATTGACGGAAAACAAAGAACTTCTTTACGAAGCGGGATTCGAGCTTAATGAACTTTCCCCCGACTCCGTTGAAATTACCGCCGTTCCCGCAGTCCTCGGAAACGTGGATCCGGAAAGGATGTTGAAGGAAGTCCTGACCCTTCCCGAGGACTCCCAAGCGCTGAAAAAACAATTGAATAAAGAAGCGATTGCTTCGGCTGCCTGCAAAGCGGCAATAAAGGGCGGCGAGAGCTTTACCGGTAATCAAATAGATTTTCTGATGAATAAATATGTCGCCGGCGGAGCGCCGCTCCAATGCCCGCACGGAAGACCGATAACGATCTCGTTCACAAAAACCGACTTCGAAAAACTTTTCAGGAGGAAGGTGTGATAATAGTAGGGGGCGCCACCGCCACAGGGAAAAGCGCCTTTGCGGAAAAACTTGCAGGCGAAGCGGGCGGAGAACTTATTTCCGCCGATTCCATGCAAATTTATTCGGGCATGGATATCGGCACGGCAAAGGACACCGCTCCGAAACTTCCCCTCCACATGACGGATGTCGTCTCGCCGAAGACTCCGTTTACGGTAGTCGACTACAAAAATGCCGCTTTGAAGTGCCTGTCGGATATAAAAATGAGAGGTAAGGAAGCCGTTATCGTAGGCGGAACGGGCTTCTATATCGACGTTTTTTTATATGAGTTAAGTTATGGCGGCAACGGTAAACGCGACGAGGTTTTATATTCCGCGCTGAAAGAAGAACTTGCGCGCTTCGGAGCCCGCCATATGCACGAAAGGTTAACAGCCGTAGATCCTCTCTCCGCCGAAAAAATTCACTTCAACAACACCGTACGGGTGCTCCGCGCGCTGTATATCTTCGAATCGTCGGGGAAACGCGCTTCCGAACAGAGCGCCGTTTTCAAGCCCGTCGAACCCTTTAAATTTTTCGTTCTACACTCCGAACGCAATAAGTTACGTCAAAAAATCGCTTCAAGGGTCGACAGAATGCTTGAAGCCGGTCTGCAAAGGGAAGTGGAAGCGTTATTGTCCGACGGGGTGACTTTCGATATGCAATCGATGCAAGGCATCGGCTACAAGGAGTGGCGCGGCTTCTTCGAGGGTAAAATATCGCTTGACGAAGTAAGAGAAACAATAATCAAGAACACCTGCGCTTACGCCAAAAGACAGGAAACCTGGTTCAACAACCGCTATAAGTTTGCTGTCGGAATCGACGCCGACAAGGCGGACGAATGCATATGCAGCTGCATGGAACTCACTTATATCGGAAATTGAAAACCCGGATCGAACTTATGGCAAAAAGAGGTCAAAAATGGAGCAAGAAACAGTCAATAAGCTGATATCCGACGCCGAAAGGAATGCTTCTAAGGAGTTTTCCGAACTCGACGAGAGGGCGCTTTTTAATCAAAAAAAGGTATTGGACGCTTACAGAAACGCCCGAATTTCATACTATCATTTCAATCCCACCAGCGGCTACGGATACTCGGACGCAGGGCGCGAAAAGTTATCCGGGGTGTTTGCCGAAGTTTTCGGCGCCGAATCCGCTATTGTTTCGCCGAATATCGTTTCCGGCACCCACGCGTTGACGATAGCTTTGTTCGGTTTAATGAAATCGGGAGATTTGCTCTTAAGCGCTACGGGTTCTCCTTACGACACCTTGCAGGAAGTCATCTCGGGAAAAGATAACGGTTCGCTTCGGGACTACAATATAAGTTACGACGAAATAAAATTGAAAAACGGCGCCGTCGACGGCAAAGCGTTGGAAAGCTATGTGCGCGAACATAAACCTACCGTCGTAATGCTGACCAGATCCAGGGGCTACTCATGGAGGGACGCCTTGACCACGGCGGATATCGCCGAAGCTGCCGACATTGTCAAAAAAAATTCCCCGAATAGCGTTGTTTTGGTCGATAATTGCTATGGCGAATTCGTCGAAACCCGCGAACCCACTCAATGCGGCGCCGACGTAATAGTAGGGTCTTTGATCAAAAACGCAGGCGGCGGATTGGCTCCGACAGGCGGATACATCGCGGGAAAATCCGAACTGATCGAAAAGATAAGTTACAGGTTGACCTCTCCGTCCATAGGCAACGAAGTGGGCAGCTATGCGGCAAGCTATATGCCTTTTTTTCAGGGTCTTTTCCTGGCTCCGGTCGTGACAAAGAACGCCTTGAAAAGCGCGATATTGGCGTCAAACGTCTTTACCGCACTCGGATTTGAAACGCTTCCGAAATCGGGTAAATTGCCGGGAGACATAATATGCTCGATAAAGTTCAACTCGCCCGAACCGATGATAAGTTTCATCCAATCGATACAATACCTGTCCCCGGTGGAATCCTACGCTACGCCGGAGCCCTGGGACATGCCGGGATACAACGATCAGGTAATAATGGCAGCGGGTACCTTCGTACAAGGCGCATCGATAGAACTGTCCGCCGACGGACCCGTCCGCGCACCGTATATAGCTTATCTGCAAGGCGCACTGACCTATGAACACGGTAAACTTGCCATTTCCGAATTCCTTTCAAGGTACGATAAGAAATAAACGAACCGGGAAAAACCTTTTTAAAAGGTGCAAACAAAGGACATATCATGGAAAACAAAATTAAAGTATTTGAAAACAGGGCAGTAAGGACTGTATGGAACGCCGAAGAGGAAGAATGGTATTTTTCCGTGGTTGATGTTGTGGCGGTTTTGACGGACAGTCAGGATCCGAAACAATATATAAAAAAAATGCGTTCACGTGATACAGAGTTAGCAAGCAAGTGGGGTACAATTTGTACCCCTGTTGAAATGCTTGGATTAGATGGAAAGCGTCGTAAAATTCAAGCGGCAAATACAAAGAATATCCTTCGTATTATTCAGTCAATTCCTTCCCCAAAAGCCGAACCCTTTAAAGTATGGCTTGCAGAGGTCGGGAGCGATCGCCTGGACGAAATAGCCGATCCGGAAAAAGCTATTTTGAGGGGTGCGGAATATTACAGACGCAAAGGATATCCGGAAGGCTGGATCAATCAACGGCTTCAGACTATAGAGATGCGAAAAGAGCTTACGGATGAATGGAAAGCTCGCGGAATAGAGCAAGAGAAGGATTACGCCATTTTGACAAACGAAATGACGAAAGCCTGGAGCGGATTGTCCGTCAAAGAATACAAAGAATTCAAAGGATTAAAAAAAGAGAATCTTCGGGACAATATGACCAATATCGAATTGGTTTTAAATATGCTGGCGGAAGTTACGACAACAGCGATTTCACGACAGGAGCAGCCTGTAACTTTTGATGAAAATAAAGCCGTTGCGCGTCGCGGCGGAAAAGTGGCGAAGAATGCTCGCACTGACATTGAAACGCAGCTGGGGCAATCGATCATATCTCCGCTGAACGCAAGCGACAAGCCTGCTCTGGAAGTAAAACAAGACGAAGATAATAACGATAAAATCTGAAAGCGCCGGCAGGGCGCTTTTAATCGCGAAACGAAAGCCCCGCGACAGTCGCGGGGCTTTTGTTTCACAAAAAGTGACCGCCCGATAACTTCGGGCGGTCAGGTGGAAGTCTACGTCTTTCAAGCCAGCGTTCTTTCCTGTCCACGCGCATTCGCCGTGGCTTCCCT